>DASVWD010000059.1 GCA_036389795.1 Longimicrobium sp. | reverse complement strand
CACTTTCGCACTTTCGCACTCACGCACTTTCGCACTCACGCACTCACGCACTCACGCACTTCAGAACACCCTCGCCTCCCAGTAGCTCTCGATCGAATCCGGCAGCTTGTCCAGGAAGTTGTAGCCGCTGTAGAACTCCAGGTCGTCCACCGTGGTCGTGTAGCTGGTCCACGGCGCGGAGAGGATGCCGGTGTTGTTCGGCATGTCGACCGCGATCACGGTGATGCTGCTGGTGGAGGTGACGTTCGCCAGCCCCTGACCGTAGGGCATGATCAGCGCGATCTTGTACGTGTAGGTGGGGATCTGCACCTTCCCCGCCCCGTTCAGCGTCCCCCGGTTCCCCGTGGCGCCGGCGATCACGTAGATCTCCTTGTTCTGGTTCTGCGCCAGGTCCTGCAGGTACTGCTCGAACCTGGCCCACGGCCCCCCGTTCAGGTCGTGGTACTGCGGGACGATGTTGGTCATCAGGAAGGTCTGCTTGTTGTCGTCGATCGACCAGGTGCGCTCCTCGCTGCGCACCATGTGGCCGCGGTCGTACCCCGAGTTCGTGTAGTCCGAGCTGACCACGCGGTAGCACCCGCTCGGTAGCGTCGCGTCCGAGTAGAAGCTGGTCGAGCGCGGCGCGTCGCCGTAGTGCGTCTTGTTCAGGTTCCAGCTCACCCAGTTCGGCCGCCCCCTCGCGCAGTTGTACGAGACGTAGTGCGTGCGCTTGCTGAGCAGCAGGTCGTCCGCGGTGTTGGCGTCCCTCGGCGTGCCGAACTCCACGTGACTGTGGTAGATGGCGCTCGGGTAGGTGTAGAGCGACGGCTCGGTGGGAGCTTCCAGCCCTGCGTCGGGCGCCAGCAGGGGCGAGCAGGCGGCGGGCAGGGTGGCCGCCAGCGCGGCCAGGGACAGGCGCGCGCGCGCCCACGTGCGGGGGAACGGCATGCGGATACCTCGTCGGGTTTGGGGAGGACCGGCTGGCGGGAAGGGGGACGGCGCAAGATAACTGAGCCCTGCTCAGCGCGCGAGCGGTGGCGCCTCACGCGCGCCACCGGTTGAAACCGGGGGCTATCACGACACAGGGTCCGCCTGCGCGGACTGCACCAGGACCATCCGCGCGTAAGGCGAGGCCCCGCACAGAGCCAGCCCGGTCGAGGCATGCCTCGCCCCTGCGAGATCTCGTTCCGCCCGTCACGAGCGCAGCGAGGAAGTCCCTCTCCCGCGCAGCGGGGGAGGGACAGGCGCCTCAGGTGCCAGGGAGGGGGCCTCCGCGCGGCGCCAGCATGTGATCGAAATCACGAAATCATTCCCGAACGCCCGGTCCCCCACCGCCCGCAGCCGCCGGAGGGTTCCGCGGAGAAAAAGGCCCGCGCCCGATGCAAACTTTGAACGAGATCGGAAGAAATCCATCCGTTTGCCTTGCGGCGCCCCTCCGCACCTGCGACTCTTCCTTTTCGGCTCGGCCGGAAGCCCCCCGCGCGGGGGCGCGCGACTTCACCCCACCGACTGGCGATGGGCCGCTTCCGCTTCACCCTGTACGTGGCTGGCGACACGGCGCGCTCGCAGCAGGCGTACGCCGACCTGCGGCGCATCTGCGAGGAGCGGCTCCGCGGCGACTTCGCCATCGACGTGGTGGACGTGGTCAGCGAGCCGGGCGCGGCCGAAGAGAAGCGGATCCTCACCACCCCCACCGTCGTCAAGGAAGAGCCGGCCCCGCCGCGGCGGATCACCGGCGACCTCTCCGACTCCGAGAAGGTCCTGGCCGGCCTGGGGCTCCTCCCCGGCTGGCCGTCCGTGCACCCCGGCAGCACCCCATGAGCGACACGCAACCGGCCGTCGAGAAGCTGGAGACCGGCATCCCCGGGTTCGACCACATCGCCCAGGGCGGGCTCCCCCGCACCCGCGCCACCCTGATCGCCGGGACGGCCGGGAGCGCCAAGACGGTGTTCGCCGCGCACTTCCTGGCCGCCGGCGTCGAGCGCGGCGAGCCCGGGGTGTTCGTCACCTTCGAGGACCGGGTGGACGATATCCGCCGCAACATGTCGAGCTTCGGGTGGGACATCGCCGGCTGGGAGCGCGCCGGCCTGTGGGCGTTCGTGGACGCCTCGCCCGACCCCGAAGCGCCGGTGACGGTGGTGGGCGACTTCGACCTGGGGGCGCTGCTGGCGCGCATCGAGCACGCGGTGCGGAAGGTGGGCGCCACCCGCGTCTCGCTCGACTCGCTGAACGCCCTCTTCGTCCAGTTCAAGGACCACGCGCTCCTACGCGCCGAGATGTTCCGCATCGCCAGCTCGCTCAAGCGCCTGGGCGTCACCCTGGTGTTCACCGGCGAGCGCACCGAGGAGTACGGCGAGATCAGCCGCCACGGCGTCGAGGAGTTCGTGGCCGACAACGTGGTGATCCTGCGCAACCTGCTGGTCGACGAGCGGCGGCGGCGCACCATGGAGCTGCTCAAGGTGCGCGGCGCCCCCCACCAGCGCGGCGAGTTCCCCTTCACCATCACCCCGCGCGGGCTGATCGTGCTCCCGCTGTCGGGGATCACCCTCACCCAGAGCTCGTCCACCGTGCGCATCGGCTCGGGGAACCGGGAGCTGGACGAGATGTGCGGCGGGGGCTTCTTCCGCGACTCCATCATCCTCCTCTCCGGCGCCACCGGGACGGGGAAGACGCTCCTGACCACGCAGTTCCTGGCCGCGGGCTTCGCGGCGGGCGAGCGCAGCCTGCTCTTCGCCTTCGAGGAGAGCCGCGACCAGCTCTACCGCAACGCCGCCGCCTGGGGGTTCGACTTCGCGGGGATGGAGGCGGACGGCAAGCTCAGGGTGGTCAACACCTACCCGCACGCCATGGCCATGGAGGACCACCTGGTGCAGATGCGCGATCGCATCGCCGAGTTCAGGCCGCAGCGCGTGGCCGTCGACTCCCTCTCGGCGCTGGAGCGGGTGACCAGCGTGAGGAGCTTCCGCGAGTTCGTGATCTCGCTCACCTCGTTCCTCAAGCAGAAGGAGACGGCGGGGCTCTTCACCTCCACCACCGCGTCGCTGCTGGGGGGGACGTCGGTGACCGAGAAGCACATCTCCACCCTCACCGACAGCATCGTCCTGCTGCGCTACGTGGAGGGCTACGGCGTGATGCGGCGCGCGCTTACGGTACTGAAGATGCGTGGGTCGGCGCACGACCACGACATCCGGGAGTTCACCATCGACGGCACCGGGATGCACGTGCAGGGCAGGTTCACGGACCTGAGCGGGATCCTCTCCGGGAGCGTCACCTTCCTGTCGCCGGAGGACGGCGGCGAGACGCCCGGCGAGCGGGGGGAGCGCGAGCGCGCAGGGTGAGATGAGCACCGCGGCACCCGGCGCGGCTCCCCCGCGCCACGCCCGCCCCGACGCGGAGGAGCGGCTCCGGCTCATCATCGAGCGCCTCCCCGACGGCATCGTGATCGTGGGGGACGACGGGCTGGTGCGCTTCGCCAACCCCGCGGCCGAGCGGCTCTTCGGCCGCCATGCGCGCGAGCTGGTGGGGGAGCAGTTCGGCTTCCCCGTGGTGGCCGGCGAGACCGCCGAGCTCGACGTGGTGCGCCCCGGCGGGCAGGTGGTGGCGGCCGAGCTGCTGGTGGTGCACATCGAGTGGGAGGGCCGCCCCGCCCTCCTGGTCTCCCTGCGCGACGTCACCGACCGGCGCGAGGCCGAGGAGCGGCGCCTGCAGCTCGAGCGCGAGCGCGCGGGGCGCGAGCAGGCGGAGGCCGAGGCCGAGCGGGCCCGCTTCCTCTCCGACGTGAGCCAGGCGCTGGCCGGCTCGCTGGACTACCACGAGACGCTGGAGACGCTGGCCCGGCTGGCCGTCCCCCACCTGGCCGAGTGGTGCGTGATCGACGTGCTGGAGGCCGACGGGCGCCTGGCCCGCATCGCCGTGGCGCACGCCGACCCGGAGAAGGAGCCGCTCCTGGCCGAGTTGCGCGAGCGGTTCCCCCTCCAGGCCGGCTCGTCGCTCCCCGGCGCGGAGGCGCTGCGCACGGGGCGGCCCGTCTTCCACCGCCGGCTGAGCGCGGGGTACGTCAATTCCGTGTCGCAGGGGCCCGGGCACGCCCGGCTGATCCGCGCGCTGGGCGCCCGCTCGCTGATGGCGGTGCCGCTGGTGGCGCGCGGCGAGGTGCTGGGCGCCATCACCTTCGTCTGCGGCGAGCGGGTCTACCGCAAGACCGACCTGGCGCTGGCCGAGGACTTCGCCCAGCGCGCGGCCATGTCGGTGAGCAACGCGCGGCTCTACGAGGCGGCGCAGGAGGCCAGCCGCGCCAAGAGCGAGTTCCTGGCCGTCATGAGCCACGAGCTGCGCACGCCGCTGAACGCCATCACCGGCTACGCCGACCTGCTGCAGGCGGGGCTCGCCGGGCCGCTGAACTCCCGGCAGCGCGAGCAGCTCGACCGCATCGTGGCCAGCGCGCGCCACCTGGTGGGGGTGATCGAGGAGATCCTCACCTTCTCGCGGATGGAGGCGGGCCACGAGCGGGCGCACCTGGAGGCGGTGGACCTGCGTGAGATGGTGCGCGAGACGGCGCTCCTGCTGGAGCCGCTGGCGCGCGAGAAGGGGCTGGGCTTCGAGGTGCGCCTGCAGGAGGAGCCGGCGCGGGTGGAGACCGACCCGGTGAAGGTGCGGCAGGTGCTGCGCAACCTGGTGACCAACGCGGTGAAGTTCACCGACCACGGCCGGGTGGTGATCGAGGGCGCGCGCGAGGGGGCGCGCCACCTGGTGCGCGTGGCCGACAGCGGGGTGGGGATCGCGCCGGAGAACCGGGAGCGGGTGTTCGAGCCGTTCTGGCAGGTGGAGCAGTCGAACCGCCGCGAGGTGGGGGGCACCGGGCTGGGCCTCGCCGTGGCGCGCGGCCTGGCCGAGATGCTGGGCGGCGAGCTGCGCCTGGAGAGCACCCCCGGCCGCGGGAGCACCTTCACCCTCGCGCTCCCGGCGAGCGAGCCGGCCTGATCCGCGGCGCGACGAGCTCAGCAGGCCTCCACGGCGCACCGACCCGACCGTACCGGGTCGGTGCTCTCGTTTCGTACCCTGGTTCCCACGCGATCGCGCCGGCGTGCTGTGGCTCCCGCCGTCTCGCGCAGTTGTGTTTGTTGCGTTTTGAAGGAGGACCGGCTATACTCTTCGCTCGACGGGAACCGCCGCGCGGAGAGGCGACGATGACAATGACGCTGAAGGACCAGGTGACCGTGGTCGACGTGCTCGACCTGGCCGCGGCGAAGGTGAGCACGGCCGCCGCGGCGCGGAGCGCCGCCGCGCTCGAGCAGGCGTCGTCCGAGGAGGGGCTCACGTTCTCGGCGCCCGGCCAGAAGCCGGTGAAGGTGTCGTCGCCGCTCGCGCGCATGGTCGCCACCATCCTGCGCGAGCTGGCCGAGGGGCACACCGTGGCGGTGGTGACCACGGCCGAAGAGGTGTCCACCGGCGTCGCGGCGCGGATGCTCGGCTTCTCCCGCACCCACGTGGCGAACCTGGTGGACGCGGGCATCCTCCCCGGCCGCCGGGCCAACAAGCACCGCCGCATCCGCCTGGCCGACGTGCTCGCCTTCCAGCGCGAGCGGGAGCGCCGCCAGGAGTTGCTGGACGAGATCACGGAGCTCACCCAGGACCTGTACGAGGCCACCATGCCGCAGCAGGAGACGTGAGCTCCCGGGAGCCGCTCGTCGCCGTCCTCGACGCGAACGTGCTCTACGGCCAATTCCTGCGCGACGTGCTGCTGCGGCTGGCGGACGCCGAGCTCTTTTTGCCGCGCTGGACCGACGAAATCCAGCAGGAGTGGATGCGGAACCTTCTCGTGAACATCCCGGACTTCCCACCGGATCGGATCCACCGGACCGGGAGAGCGATGGAGGAGGCGTTCCCCGACGCACGCGTTCTCGGCTACCGGCGCCACGAGAAGTCGGTAGCCGGCATCGATCCGAAAGACCGGCACGTCGCCGCCGCGGCGATCGCAGCCGGCGCGCAGCGTATCGTGACCTTCAATCTGCGGCACTTCCCGCTCGATACCCTCGCCCCGTTCGGGATCACGCCGATCCATCCCGACGCATTCGTCGGCGGCCTGATCTCCGCGAACCGCGACGATGCTCTGGCGGTGCTCGACAGCCATCGACGGGGACTGACGCGGCCGCCTCTTTCGCCGGCCAGGTACCGGGAAATGTTCATCAAGGCGGGGCTGAAGAAGACGGTGCGATTTCTCCCCATCAGCTGAAGTCGCGTCGTCGCGCGGTGGAGCGGAATCGTCCCGCGACGGGGGAGGGTGGTCCGGACGGAAGGCGGTACCGTCCCGGGTGGGGTAGGGCAGCGGGAGGAGGGTGATATCTTGGAGCCAGCGGAAGCATTCGACCCCATAAGCCAACCTGCCACCTGACGGAATGTCCACCATCGCTCACCGGACGGCCGCCGCGCCCGCGCGGACGCTCCCGCTGCACGGCTTCCCCCGCGGGTGGCTGTGGGCGGGCGGCTTCGCGGTGTGGACGGTGCTGGCGCTGCTCTCGGCCAGCCAGCACGCGGTCAGCCGCATGCGCTTCGGCGATGGCGCGGTGGACTGGGAGCGCGTGCTGGGCTACACGCTGCTCGACTGGTACACGTGCGCCGTCTTCACCCCGGCCATCGTGTGGCTGGCGGGCCGCTTCCCGCTGGAGCGCGGCGGCTGGCGGCGGGCGCTACCGGTGCACGCGCTGGCGAGCGCGCTCTTCGTGCCGCTCAAGCTGGCGCTCTTCCTGCCCCTGGCGCGCGCGCTCGGCTGGGTGGAGAGGGGCACGCTGCTGGACTTCGTGTACGCCGAGTTCTTCCCGCTCCTGCTCACCTACTGGATCGTGGCGGCGCTGGCGCACGGGATCCGCTACTACCGGGAGCTGCACGAGCGGCAGCTGCGCGCCAGCCAGCTGGAGGCGCGCCTGTCGCGCGTGCAGCTCGACGCGCTCAAGGCGCAGCTCCACCCGCACTTCCTCTTCAACGCCCTGAGCGCGCTCTCCACGCTCATGCACCGCGACGTGGCGGCGGCCGACCGCATGGTGCTGCGGCTCAGCGAGCTGCTCCGCCACACGCTGGACCGCGCGGCCCCGCAGGAGGTGACGCTGGAGGAGGAGCTCGGCTACGTGGCGCGCTACCTGGACATCATGCAGATCCGCCTGGGAGAGCGCCTGCGCGTGTCGGTGGAGGCCGACCGGGAGGCGCGCGCGGCGCTCGTCCCCAACCTGCTGCTGCAGCCGCTGGTGGAGAACGCGCTGCGCCACGGGATCGGGCGCCTCTCCGACGCGGGCGAGCTGGCGATCCGCGCCCGCCGCGACGACGACGCGCTGCTGCTGGAGGTGCGCGACGACGGCCCGGGGCTCGACGACGGCGCGCCGCGCGAGGGGGTGGGGCTGCGCAACACACGGCTCCGGCTGGCGCAGCTCTACGGTCCCGAGCACGAGCTGACGCTGGCGAACGCGCCCGGCCGCGGGGCGGTGGTCACCGTGCTGCTCCCGTTCCACACCACGGAGTGGGCCGCCGCGCCCCAGCCCGAGGAGGCGCGTTGATCCGCGCGCTGGTGGTGGACGACGAGCCGCACGGGCGCGAGCGCGTGGCGATGCTGCTGGCCGGCCGCTCCGACGTGGCGGTGGTGGGCGAGTGCGCCGACGGGCGCCAGGCGGTGCGCGCCATCCGCGAGCTGCGGCCCGACCTGGTGTTCCTGGACGTGCAGATGCCCGAGCTGGACGGCTTCGGCGTGCTGGAGGAGGTGGGCCCGGCGGAGATGCCGGCGGTGGTGTTCGTGACCGCGTACGACGCCTACGCCATCCGCGCCTTCGAGGTGAACGCGCTCGACTACCTGCTGAAGCCGGTGGACCCCGAGCGGCTGGCGACGGCGCTGGAGCGCGCGGCCGAGCGGGTCCGCCTGCGCGCGCCGGGGCGGGCCGACGAGCGGGTGGTGGCGCTGCTGGAGGGGCTGGAGCGGCGCCGCCGCTACGCCAGCCGCTTCGTGGTGCGCGACCAGGGCGCGGCCTTCTTCCTCCCGGCCGAGCAGGTGGAGTGGATCGAGGCCGAGCGCAACTACGTGCGGCTGCACGCGAAGGGCGGCGCCGCCCACCTGATCCGCGAGCCGCTCAAGGAGGTGGAGGCGCGGCTCGACCCCGAGCGCTTCGTGCGGGTGAGCCGCTCGGCGATCGTGAACCTGGACGCGGTGGAGCGCGTGGAGCCGTGGTTCCGCGGCGAGTACGTGCTGATCCTGCGCGACGGCGCGCGCCTGACGTCCAGCCGGGCGCACGGGGAGTCGTTCCGGGCGTTGATGGACTGAACTGGAGTGCGAAGTGCGGGGTGCGAAGTGCGGGGTGCGAAGTGCGAAGTGGAGTGCGTTAGTGCGTTAGTGCATAGAAGGTGCGTATCGCGTATCTGATGAACAACCTGGACTCACGCAGAGTCAGCAGAGTCAGCAGAGAACTACAATCCCTCTGTTGACTCTGCTGACTCTGCTTCCTCTGCGTGAGACATGCAGTTGTTGTTCTTCGATCTGGCCTGCCGATCCCCATCCTCCGATCCTGCACAGCCGTCCTCCATCCCGGCGGGTTCGTCCCCGCGCGATTGGGCGCTTCCTCGCCGCCGCCTAGCCTTGTGCCTGGTTGCAGCCACATCGAACCAGGAGACCAACCGTGAGGCCCGCCTGACGTCCAGCCGTGCTCACGGGAAGGCGTTCCGGGCGTTGATGAACTGAGAGTGCGAGGTGCGAAGCGCGAAGGAAGTGCGTCAGTGCGTTGCAGGCGCCGATCTCGGTGTTGAGGGATAGCCTGGCATTCTTCGGAGGTTTCCGAATGGTGAAGCAGCTATCGTGGATCGCTGATCGCGCGGCACGCGGCGGAAGGCGCGCACCCCGATGGGGCGTCGCGCTGGCATTGGCGGCGGCGGTGGCGCCGAGCCTCGACGCACAGGAGCGCCGGCCGCCGGCCGCTCCATTTCCGGCGGAGCTCGACCGCTACGTCGCCGACGTGCTCGAGCAATGGCGGATCCCGGGGCTCGCGATCGCGGTCGTGCGCAACGACTCGACGCTGGTAGCGAAAGGCTACGGCGTACGCCGGCTCGGAAGCCCGGACCCGGTCGACGAGCGCACCGTCTTCGACATCGCGGGGCTCACGAGCTCGTTCACGGCGACGGCGGCGGCGATGCTCGTGGACCGCGGCGCCCTCCGGTGGGACGATCCCGTTCGCCGCCATCTGCCGACGCTGGTGCTGCCCACGGACTCCCTCACCCGCCAGGCGACGGTGCGGGACTTCCTGTCGCATCGCACCGGCCTGGACCCCGCGCCCGTCATGGCCGTGCTCGCGGCGGCCGATCGAGACGACCTGCTGCGCCGCATGCGGCACCTGCGGGTCGTCGCGCCCTTCCGGCAGACGGCCGTGCCCTCGGCGATCGGCTATACGGTCGCGGGTGAGGCCGCCGCGGCAGCCGCGCGAATGCCGTTCGAGTCGGTCCTGCGCGATCTCGTCGTCCGGCGGCTGCAGTTGCCGCGCACGACCTGGACGTACGAGCAGGCGGCGACGATGTCGAACATCGCCGCGCCCCACGCGACGCTCGCGGGCCGGCAGCAGGAGATGCCGCGCGATTCGCGGCGCGGCGCCACCGCGCCGGCCGACGCCGTCCAGTCCGGCGCGGCCGACCTGACGCGCTGGATGCGCCTGCACCTGAACGACGGAGTGCTCGACGGCACGCGCTACGTGAGCGATTCCACGATGCGCGAGATGCACCGGGTCCAGGTGAACCTGCGGACCTCGCCGGCCTTTCGCACCGCGCGGCTGATGCAGGACACCGTGTTCGCCTTCGGGATGGGCTGGCAGATCTCGGACTACCGCGGCCACCGCATACTCTGGCACGGCGGCGCGGCCAGCGGCCAGGCCGCGTACATGGCGCTCTTTCCCGAGGATCGGCTGGGCGTCGTGGTGCTCGTGAACACGTCGTCGGCGGGCGCGACGCAGGTTCCGTTCGCCCTCGTGAACCGCATCGCCGACACCTACCTCGGCTACGAGCCGCGCGATTGGGCGGGCGAAGCGTTCGCGCGCAGACCGAACGCCGACAGCCTGCGCGAGGTCAACGAGCGTGCCATGCGGGCGATGCGCGCGAGCGCGCCGCCGCGTCTCCCGCTCGCCGCGTACGCGGGGCGCTACGACCACCCGCTGTTCGGCCCCGTCCACGTCCGGGTCGCCGGATCGGCGCTGACCCTCCAGATGGGCCAGGGTCGGCTCGCGGATCTCGAGTCTCACGGCAACGACGCGTTCTACGTGCAGTGGCGCGATCCATCCATGCGCGAGACCTTCGGCGCACACGTGGTCTTCGCCACGAGCGGCGACTCGGCCCTCGCGCTGTCGACCGTCATCGGTCGCGACCAGTTCATGGCACGGGAGGCCGGCGCCGGCGCCTCCGTCGCGGCGGCTCCGCGTCCCGACCTGGCTGGCGTCGAGGCCCTCCTCGCCGACTCTGCCTTCGGGAGATGGAACCTCCAGCTGCTGGGCCCCACGGGACCCAACGACGTCTCGTCGTCGTGGCTCGAGATCGAGCGGTCGGGGTTCGAGGGCCTCGTGGGACGGTACGTCGGCCTGATCGGAGGCGCGCGGCCGATCGGGAGGATCGACTGGAGCCGGACGGAGGGGGTCGCTCGCTTCAGCATTCCCATGGAGTGGGAGCTGATCCCGGCGTCGTGGGAGGTGCCTTCGCGCGATCTCCGCTTCGAGGTGCGTCCAGCCGGCGACTCGCTCATCGGCACGCTCGTGTACCCCGCGGGAGTCATGCGGGCATTCGTGGGCAGGCGCGCACCGGGCCTGCTTCGCGACGCGCCGAAGGCGTGGACGGAGCCGGTCGCACTGTTCAACGGGAAGGACCTGTCCGGGTGGACGATCGCGCCGACCGCCCGCTCGCTCCCGAGCTTCTGGGTCGTGCGCGACGGCATCCTCGTCAACACCGCGAACGAGGGGGCGAACCTCATGACCGTGCAGCGATTCCAGGATTTCAAGCTGCACGCCGAGTTCCGGCACCCGGGTCCGGGCGCCAGCGGGATCTTTCCGCGCGGCCGCTACTGGGTGATCCTGCGGACGACACAGGACACCCGGATGCCCGCCAGGAACACCACGGGCGCCGTGCACAAGTTCCTGGTGCCGAGCGAGAACGCGGGGCTCGGCGTCGGCGTCTGGCAGTCGATCGACATCACGATGGTGGGGCGCCGCATCACGGTGGTGGTCAACGGCAGGACGGTCATCTCCGACCAGATCGTCCCGGGGATCACCGGGAGCGCGATCGACGGCGACGAAGCCGCCCCGGGACCGATCATGCTGCAGGGCGAGGAGAATCCGATCGAGTTTCGCAACATCACGCTCAGCGTGCCGCAGGAAGGCGGCGCGCCGAGCCGCCCCTAGCCTGCCGCGCGGCGTCGATGAATACGGCGGCCGTGCACGGGGAGGGGTTCCGGGCGCTGCTGGACTGAGAGTGCGAAGTGCGCCGGTGCGTTGAAGGTGCCCACATCGGTGTCGACGGACGGCCTGGCATTCCTCGGAGGGTTTCCCGAATGGTGAAGCAGCCATCGTGGATCGCCGGTCGCGGGGCGCGCGGCGGAAGGCGCGCGCCCCGCTGGGGCGTCCCGCTCGCGCTCCTGTGCGCCTCCGTCGCAGCGGCCCAGTCGCAGCCCGCCTTCGATCCGCTCGGGGGAGACGACCCGGCGCGCTACCAGTTCGATCTCGCGCGCAACTTCTACCCGTCTCCCGAAGCGGAAGAGGCGGATCGGCGCCGGCTGGCGTCGGCCCTCGCAGCCCTCGCGCGCCGCGCGGCGGAGGGCGGCCCGTGGGACGCGGCGGCGCTCGACCGGCTCCTGGCCGACGCGGACTCGCTCATGGGCTCGGCGAACAAGCACGCCGCCTACGCCGCCCTGCGCGAGAACCTCGGCCTGCCGACCGACGGCAACGCGGCGCGGGTGCTGTCGGACACGCTGGGGATCGCCCTGCGCGCGGTCGGCGACCGGCTCATGTCGGTCGGCGACCCGGCGTTCCGGCGCCTCGCCGCCGCGCACCCGTCGCTCCGGCGCTGGGAGTTCCTGCGCGCCGAGGCCGCGCGCCGGCTGGCCCGCGACACCCGCCGGAACGCGGAGGTCGACCGGCGCCTTGCCGAGAGCCAGGTGGCGCCGGCACTGGTCGGCTGGCAGGCGCCGCTCTTCGCGCGCCTGTCGAGCGAGACCGACTTCGGCACGGTCTCCACCCCCACCGGGCCGCTCTCCGTGGGCACGCAGTGGCTGACCATCGCCCAGCACCCGGACCGCGCCGTCCGCGAGGCGGGATTCCGCCTCGGCAAGGCCGGCCTCGCGCGGCACCAGGAGACGTACGCCCTCGTGCTCCGCTCCACCGTGCAGTCCTACAACGCGCTGTCCCGGCTGCGGGGCTTCGCGGACTATCGCGAGGATTCCTACGGGGAGCGCGGTCTGTCACCCGGCGACGTGCGGGCGACCCTGGCGCAGGTCGCGAGCATCGCCGAGACGAACCGGCGGTACGAGAGGCTGCGCGCGGAGCACGCGAAGGTGGTCGCCGGGGTCGATACGGCGCACACCTGGGACCTGCTCATCCCGGAGCCCGGCATGCCGGTGCCCCGGTTCACCTTCGCCGAAGCGCGGGAGGTGGCGCGCCGCGCGCTGGCGCCCCTGGGACCCACCTACGCCGCCGAGCTCGACGCGCTGCTCGACCCGGCCAACGGGCGCCTCGACCTGGTGCCGCGGCCGGGCCGGGCCCAGCGGCCCGGCTTCTCGACGGGCCTGGTGGGCTATCCGAGCATGTTCTTCCAGGGGCGCTACGACGGATACGTGGACGACGTCGTCATCCTCGTCCACGAGGGGGGCCACGCCGTCCAGAACATGCTGATGACGCGCAACCGCGTGCCGGCGTTCTATGCCTGGGGTCCCAGCTACTTCACGGAATCGTTCGCGGGATTCAACGAGCTGCTGCTGCTCGACTACCTCTACCGCACCGCGACCGACCGCGCGCATCGCACGTACTACCTCCAGCGCTTCCTGGACCAGGCCACGGGGATCTTCAAGACGGCCCGCGAAGCCGACGTGGAGGACGCCCTGTACGACAGCATCCCGGCCGGGCGCCTCACGAGCGCTCGCGAGATCGAGGCGCTCATGCAGGCGGTCGGATCGCGCTACTCCACCTGGTTCCACCCCGGGGGGGAGCAGACGATGGAGTGGGTCAACTCGAGACAGTACTTCACGTGGCCGTTGTACCGCGTCAACTACCTGTACTCGATGTTGCTCGCCCTCGCGTACTTCGACGCGTACACCAGGGACCCGGAGCGCTTCGTCCCGCGGTACCTTTCGCTCCTCGGGCGCGGATACGGCGCGCCGCCGTCGGCGCTCCTGCGCGAATACGTCGGCATGGACCTGAGGGACCCGGCGCTGGTGCAGGGCGCCCGGCGTGTCATCGAGGGCCGGATGGCGGAGCTCGAGGCGCTCTACGGTGCGGCAGGCCGGTAGGCGGGCTGCGCCGCCGGCCCGGCCGCGGACCCGGCGGCGACGTCGGGGGGGGCCGACGCTCCGCCGCCGCCCGCGCGCCGGACAGGCAGGCGAAGCTCGTCGACCCGGCGCGTCGGGGGCGCGGCCCGGTCGGGCGCCGCGTCGCCTGCGGCCGCAGCTACGTTCACGGCCACTGATGTCGATTGAAATCTTCCGATCCCCATCCCCCGGCCGCGCGCAGCCGTCCTCACTCCCGGCGAAATCGTCCCCCCGCGGTTGGACGCTCCCTCGCCGACGCGTAGCTTCGTCTCCGGTTGCAGACCCACTCGAACCAGGAGACACCCGTGAGGAAGATTCTCTTCGCCGCCGTGATGGTGTTGGCGGCGCCGGTGTGCGCGGCGGCCCAGACGGCGGCCGACTCGGCGGCGATCCGGCAGGCGGCGCTCGACTACGCCGAAGGGTGGTACGCGGCCGACGCCGCGCGCATGGAGCGGGCGGTGCACCCCGAGCTGGCCAAGCGCATCGTGAGGACCAACGACCAGGGGCGCAGCCGGCTGGACCAGATGGGCGCCATGACGCTGGTGCTGGGCACCAGGAGCGGCGGCGGCAGCGACACCCCCGCCGGCGAGCGCCAGGCGGACGTGCGCATCCTCGACGTCTTCGAGAACGCGGCCAGCGCCCGCGTGATGATGAGCGGCTGGGTGGACTACCTGCACCTGGCCCGCTACAACGGCCGCTGGGTGATCGTCAACGTGCTCTGGGAGCTCAAGCCGCGGCCGGCGGGCTGATCCGGCAGCGGCGGGAGCGTCACAGCCCGTAGGAGGTGAAGCCGCCGTCCACGGCGATGCACTGCCCGGTGACGTACGACGCGCCGGGCATGCAGAGGAACGCCACCAGCGCCGACACCTCCTCGGGCTCGCCGACGCGCTGCATCGGCGTGCGCGCCAGGATCTTCGCCAGGCGCGCCTCGTCGGCCAGCACCGGCGCGGCCAGCGGGGTGCGGATGTACCACGGGGCCACGGCGTTCACGCGGACGCGATCGGGCGCCCACTCCACGGCCAGGTAGCGCGTCAGCTGCACCAGCGCCGCCTTGGTCATGGCGTACGGCGCCCCCGTTCCCACGCTGGTGAGCGCCGCCACGGAGGCCACGTTGACGACGCTGGCGTCCGCTGAGCGCTTCAGCAGCGGGTACGCCGCGCGGCACAGCCCGAACGCCGAGGTGAGGTTGGTCCGCAGCAGCAGGTCGTACTCCTCGGGCGTGTACTCCACCGTCCGCTTGCGGATGTTGGTCCCCACGTTGTTCACCAGCGCGTCCAGCCGCCCGAAGCGCCCCTCCGCGTGCTCCGCCAGCACCGCGCCCGCCCCGGGCTCCGCCAGGTCCAGGGGGAGCCCGAAGGCGTCCAGCCCCTCCGCCCGCCACGCCTCCACCCGCTCGTCCAGCCGCTCCGCGTTCCGCGCGACGGCCAGCACCGAGGCGCCCAGCCGCAGCATCTCCTCCGCCACGGCGCGCCCGATCCCCTCCGTCCCCCCCGTCACCACCGCCGCCCGCCCGCGCAGGCTCCAGCGCTCTTCCCCCGTCATCGCTCTCCCGTGATCCGCCGTTCACCAAACGCACCCGAGGCCCGTGGTCGCCCACGAGCCCCAGGAGATTATCGCTCAGGGTCTGATTGGAACACCACTGCTCGGCGCGCTTCGACCGGCTTCGGTGCAGCGGCGGGGAGCCCCCCTCCCGGCCCTCCCCCCGCTGCGCGGTGGGAGGGAGAACAAAGCGCGGGACCTGCCTTACCGCACCAGATCCGTCGAGTACCCTCTCCCGAAGTTGGGTGAGGGTGGCGACGCGGTAGCGGCGCCGGGTGAGGGCCCCCCGCACCTCGCACTCTCAGTTCATCACCCCCAGCGTCACCCGCGACGGCATGGCCGCGGAGTGGTAGACCCGCTGCGTGGCCTTGCGGAAGTCGGACTCGCGGGCGTGGTAGATGTCCACGAACGTCTGCGGGTTGCGGTCCACCAAGGGGAACCACGAGCTCTGCACCTGCACCATGATGCGGTGCCCGCGCCGGAAGGCGTGGTTCACGTCCGGCATCACGAACTCCACCTTCGCCGGGCGCCCCGGGACGAACGGCTCCGGGCGCTCGAAGGAGTTGCGGAAGCGGCCCCGGAACGGCTCGCCGCGCACGAGCTGCTGGTAGCCGCCCAGCCGCACGCCCGTCGGGTTCGGGTCCGGGTCCGACGTGCTGTCGGGGTAGACGTCGATCAGCTTCACCACCCAGTCCGAGTCGGTCCCCGAGGTGGAGACGTGCAGCGTCACCGTGATCGGCCCGGCCACGGTCACGTCCTCGGTCAGCACGGGCGTCCGGTAGACCAGCACGTCGGGCCGGGTCGCCGCGAAGCGCTGGTCGTCGACCATGTGCTCGATGGTCATCCCCGGCGCGATGGTGCCGGTGTAGGGGACCGGGTGGGCCGGGTCGCTCACGTACTCGTCGTAGGCGGCCGCGCCCGCCGCGGCGCGAGGCGCGTCCCAGCCCAGCCGCCCGCCCGCGTGGAGGTAGAGCGCGCGCGGCCGGCGGCCCGACGGCGGCCAGGCGTCGTAGCGCCGCCAGACGTTGGTCCCCGTCTCGAACACCGTGGCCTCGGCCAGGCGCGGGTCGGGCCCGCCGTCCAGGTGGTGGCGGAAGAAGGGGACCATCATGCTGTCCTCGTAGAACGGCGTGGTCGCCCCGAAGCGCACCGCTCCGATCGCCTCCACCTCCGCGCCCCACCCGCCGTGCCACCAGGGGCCCATCAGCAGGTGGTTGGCGATCCCCGGGTTCTGCCGCTCGGTGTGCTCGTAGACCTTGAGCGGGCCGTACAGGTCCTCCGCGTCGAACCACCCGCCCACGGTGAGCACCGCCGGCGGCATCCGGCGCAGGTGGGGGAGGATGCTGCGCGCCTTCCACCAGTCGTCGTAGCTGGGGTGCTCGGTCATGCGGTCCCAGAAGTCGATGGAGTCGCCGAAGAAGCGCGCCTTCACGTTCGGCAGCGGCCCCAGCTCCAGGAAGAAGCGGTAGCCGTCGGGCGTCCCGATGTCGATTCCCGGCCGGGGATTCGGGCTGGGCGCCGGGCGCGGCCGGCCGAAGCCCGAGAAGTAGTGGAAGGCGTGCGCCAGGTACAGCGCCCCGTTGTGGTGGAAGTCGTCGCCGAGGAACCAGTCCGCCACCGGCGCCTGCGGCGAGATCGCGCGGAGCGCCGGGTGGTGGTTCACCCCGCCCAGCGCCGTGTAGAAGCCGGGGTAGGAGACGCCGTACATCCCCACCCGCCCGTTGTTGCCGGGGAGGTTCTTCACCAGCCAGTCGACGGTGTCCCAGGTGTCGGTGCTCTCGTCGATGTCGCGCGGGCCCGGCGTCCCCGTGAGCTGCGGCCGCACGTTCTCCCACGTCCCCTCCGACATCCCCCGCCCGCGCACGTCCTGGAACACCACGATCCAGTTGGTGCGCATGAACTGCAGCAGCGCCCCGCCCGGCGTGACGAAGCGCTCCTCGCCGTAGGGCGGCACCCGGTACGGCGTGCGCCGGAGGACGATCGGGTGGCGCGTGGACGAGTCCTTCGGCAGGTAGACGGCCGTGAACAGGTGCACCCCGTCGCGCATGGGGATGCGCACCTCGCGCTTGACGTAGTGCTCGCGCGTCCAGAGCGAGTCGACGTCCTGCGCCGGCGCGGGACGGATCGCGAGGGGGACCAGCAGGAGGGCCGCGGCGGCCGGGAGGAGCCGGGAGACGAGTCGCATGGGAGGTCCGGGGACGAAGTGTTGAAATTTCAGCACATGGACGGAAGATGCGGAGCGAACGCACCCGAGGCAAGACTTTTGTTTCGCCGGGGACGTAAGCATTGAAGCGGCGCGCGCTTCCGGCTACATTTGTCCCTCCAGCCCGTCCGCCGCCGCTCCTCCCCCTCCCTACCACCCGCGCGACCCATGATCCGCCGCCTCTTCCCCGCCCTGCTCCTGGCTTCGGCCGCCTGCGTCTCCGAGCAGCCGCCGGAGCGCGCCGCGCCCGGCGCCGCGTCCGCTTTCCAGCCCTCCGACGCGGCCGCCGCTTCCGCGACCGGCGAGGCCTACCTGGTCTGGTCCGCCGACTCGGCCGGTGCCCCCGCCACCACCGTCTGGATCGACGGCGAGGGCCGGGAGGTGGCGCGCCGCCCGGGCGTGCTGGTGGCCGCGGGCGGCGGGCTGTGGGCGTGGCGCGAGGAGAAGGAGCGCACGAAGGGGATCGACTGCGACTGCCTGCGCGAGACGGAGTTCACGGACGACGAGCAGGCGAGCTACCGGCGCTGCACCAGGGAGGCCGACGTGGCCGTGGTGGACCTGGTGGACCTGCTGGGCGGGCGGCGCGTGCGGGTGCTGGACACCATGTCGGGCGCCGACACCCTGGGCATCGAGCCGCCGGAGCAGTCCTCGGCGCCGCTGGCGGGCGTGGGCCCCTTCCTGTTCACCGAGAGCGACTCCTATACCTATTCGTGCGGCGCCCACGGCTTCCACGGCGTCGACGCGGAGGTGTACGACCTGCTCCTCGGCGCCCGGGTGGAGATGATGGACAGCGTGGAGGCCGAAGCAGCCACCGCGCGCGAGGGCGCCGACGCCATCCGCCGGATGATCGAGGAGGACGCCGACCTGGAGGACCCGCGCCCCGTGGAGGTGGTGGACCTCACCGAGGTGGAGGCGCGCTGGACGCCGGCCGGGAAGCTGGAGGTGGCGTACCAGTTCACCACCGGCGCCTGCTACGCCTGCGGCGACGGGCTCGCCGGCAGCTACACCCGCTCCGCCGTGATCCCCGCGAAGGTCCTCCCGAAGCGCCTGGCCGAGTGGACCACCGCGCCCGAGGCGGTGCGCCGCTACTGGCAGAGCGCCCCGCCCGGCGCCCGCTCCGGCTGGAGCCGCGTGGACGCCCCCGACCGCGCCGCCGCCCTGGCGCGCTTCCGGGCGCCGTAGCGGCCGGTCGTCTCCCACCGCGGCGTCGATCCAGGCGTTTGCAGGAAGCGCGAGCGGCCGCCTAGATTGCGTCCCGCCGTCTCCGGAGAACCGGAGACGGCGGGCTCTTTGTCTTGTGGGCCTGTCCTTCACCGACCTGATCCGACCCGGTCTCATGCGACGCCTCCTCACCGCCGCGGCCGCCGCGCTCGCCTTCGTCTGCACGACCTCCGCCTCCGCGCAGGGACGGGAGGAATCCCGCGTCCTCTGGGACACCTGGGGCGTCCCGCACGTCTTCGCGAGCAGCGTGGAGGACCTGGGGTGGGGCTTCGGCTGGGCGCAGATGCACAGCCACGGCGACGCGGTGCTGCGCCTCTACGGCCAGGCGCGCGGCCGGGCCGCCGAGTACTGGGGCGCGCGCTGGCTGGAGTCCGACCGCTTCGTGCGGACGATGAAGATCCCCGACGCGGCGCGCGCCGAGCTGGCCGAGCAGCCGGCCGAGTTCCGGCGCTACCTGGAGGCCTTCGCCGCGGGAGCGAACGCCTACGCGCGGGCGCACCCCGAGCGCATCGCCGACTCGGTCGAGGCCGTGCTCCCCGTCACCGCGGCCGACCTGCTGGCGCACAGCCACCGCGTGCTGCTGACCTTCCTCTCCGTCACCGGCGGAGAGCCGATGGTGATGGGGTTCGACGGGAGCCCGCCCCGCGCCGCCCCCGGGTCGAACGCGTGGGCGATCTCGCCGCGCCGCTCGGCGAGCGGGCACGCCATGCTGCTGGCCAACCCGCACCTGCCGTGGACGCTGGACCTGATGCGCTTCTACGAGGCGCAGCTCTCCGCGCCGGGGGTCGACGTCACCGGCGCCACGCTGATCGGGATCCCCGTGATCGCCATCGGCTTCAACGACCGGCTGGGGTGGTCGCACACCGTCAACACCATCGACGCGTTCGACGTCTACCGCCTCACCCTCTCCGGGGATGGCTACCGCTTCGACGGCCGTGTGCGCGCCTTCGAGACCGAGCGGCAGTCGCTCAAGGTGCGCCAGCCCGACGGCACCGTGCGCGAGGAGCCGCTCGTGATCCGCCGCTCGGAGCACGGCCCCGTGGTGCGGATGGACGACGGCACGGCGCTGGCGGTGGCCACCCCCGAGCTGGGGCAGGGCGGCGTGCTGCGGCAGTGGTGGGACATGGGCCGCGCCCGCTCGCTGGCCGAGTTCGAGGAGGCGCTGCGGCGGCTGCAGCTGTCGATGTTCAACGTGGTCTACGCCGACCGCGACGGGCACGTGCTCTACCTCTTCAACGGCCGCGTCCCCGTGCGCCCCTCCGGCGACTTCGCCTTCTGGCAGAAGGCCGTCCGCGGCGACACCTCGGCGCTGCTCTGGCGGCACATCCTTCCCTACGACCGCCTGCCCCGCATCGTCGATCCTCCCAGCGGCTTCGTGCAGAACTCCAACAGCCCGCCCTGGTTCGCCACCGTCCCGTCGCCGCTGGACCCGGGGCGCTTCCCGGCGTGGCTGGCGCCGCGGTTCGTCAACTTCCGCGAGCAGCGGGGCCTCAGGATGCTGCTGGCCGACTCGAGCATCACCTTCGACGAGCTGCTGGCGATGCGCCACTCCAACCGGATGGAGCTGGCCGACCGCCTCCTCGACGACCTGATCCCCGCCGCGCGCTCCTCGGGCCGGCCGCTGGCGGCGCAGGCCGCCGACGTGCTGGAGCGCTGGGACCGCACGGCCGACGCCGGCAGCCGCGGCGGGGTGCTCTTCGCCATCTGGGCGCTCACTTCGTTCAACCAGATCCCCGACGACCCACGCGGGTTCGCCGTCCCCTGGAGCGCCTACCGGCCCGTCGCCACGCCCGACGGCCTGGCCGACCCCAGGGCGGCCGTCGCCGCGCTGGAGCGCGTGGCGGGGATGGTGCAGGCCCGCTTCGGCGCGCTGGACGTGCCCTGGGGCGAGGCCAACGTCCTGGCCGAGGGCATCCCCGGCAACGGCGCCCCCGGCGACCCGCTGGGCGTCTTCCACGTGATCGGCTACGCGCAGACGCAGCAGGGCCCCTTCCGCGCCGCCGCCGGCGACACCTACGTGGCCGCGGTCGAGTTCACCCCGGCCGGCCCCCGCGCCCGCGCCGTGCTGAGCTACGGCAACGCCTCGCAGCCGGGCTCGAAGCACGCCGGCGACCAGCTCCGCCTGATCGCCGCCCGGGAGATGCGCCCCGTCTGGCGCACCCGCGCCGAGGTGGAGGCGAACCTGGAGGAGGCGACGCCGATCCGGCGGGGGCCATAAGGTGCGAAGTGCGAAGTGCGAAACAACAAAGCCTCACGCAGAGGAAGCAGAGGTAGCAGAGGACTTCAGGGGTTCCTCTGCTGCCTCTGCCGATCCTGCGCGAGACATTGAGCCCGCGCGGCGTCGCGCCTACATTGCCCGCGTCGCCGCCTTCCGGTCCTCCTCCACCCGTCGCACCTGCATGCTCCGTCGCCTCGCCCCGGCGCTCCTGCTGGCCTGCGCCGCCTGCACCTCCGAGCAGGCTTCCGACGGCGCGGCGCCCGGCGCCGCCTCCGCGTTCCAGTCTCCCGGCGACGCCGCCCGCGCGTCTTCCGAGGCGTACCTCGTCTGGTCCGCCGACAGCGCGCACGCGGCCGAGACCGCCTGGATCGACGGCGAGGGGCGGGTGGTGGCGCGGCGGCCGGGCGTCTTCGTGGCCGGGGGCGGCGGGGTGTGGAGGTGGACGGAAGGGAAGCAGATGACGACGGGGCTCGACTGCGAGTGCCTGCGCGAGAAGGAGTACGCCGAGGGCGCGCAGTGCCCCGCCCGGGCCGAGGTGGCCACCGTGGACCTGGTCGACCTCCTCGGCGGGCGGCGCGTGCGGGTGCTGGACGCGCCCAACGCCGACAGCCTGGAGATCGCGCCGCCGGAGCAGTGGGCCACACCGCTCGCGGGCGCCGGCCCGTACCTGTTCGTGGAGACGCGCACCGACGTCTTCGCGTGTGGCGCGCACGGCTCCCTGGGCGTCGAAGCCGCCGTCTACGACCTGGCGAGCGGCGCGCGGGTGGCGCTCCTGGACAGCGCCGAGGCCGCCGCGGCGCTGGCGCGCGAGGGCGAGGCGGCCCGCGCGCGGCTGAACCGGGCGGAGGAGATGCGCGACAGCCCCGCCGACGCGGTGGACCTCACCGAGGTGGAGGCCCGCTGGACGCCCGCCGGCGAGCTGGAGGTGGCCTACCAGTTCACCGCCGGGGCGTGCTACGCGTGCAGCGACGGGCACTCCAGCAGCTACAGCCGCTCCGAGATCGTCCCGGCCTCCCGCGTCCCCGGGCGGCTCGCGGCGTGGACGCGGGCGCCCGAGGCGGTGCGCCGCTACTGGCGCGCCGCGCCGCCCCTGGCCGAGTCCGGCTGGAGCCGCGTCGACGCCGCCGATCCCGCCGCCGCCCTCGCCCGCTTCCGCGGCCCCTGAGCCCATCGCAAGGAGCGCCCGTGTCCGACGCCAGAGACCCCGCCCCGGCCGCACCCGCCGGCCCGGAAGCGCGCGGGGGCGCCGACTTCCTCCTCTACGGCTCCTACGGCTACACGGGCCGCCTGATCGCCCGGCGCGCCGTGGACGCGGGGCTGCGGCCGCTGCTGGCGGGGCGCGACCGCGATCAGGTGGCCGCGCACGCCGCCGAGCTGGGACTCCAGCACCGGGCCTTCGCGCTCGACGACCGGGCGGCGCTGGACGCGGCGCTCGGCGAGGTGCCGGTGGTGCTCCACTCCGCCGGCCCCTTCGCGCACACCGCCGCGCCGATGGCCGAGGCCTGCCTGCGCACGGGCACGCACTACCTGGACATCACGGGCGAGATCGCCGTCTTCGAGGCCATGGCCGCGCTCGGCGAGCGGGCGCGGGCCGCGGGGGTGATGCTCCTTCCCGGCGCGGGGTTCGACGTGGTGCCGTCGGACTGCCTGGCGGCGCACCTCAAGCGGCGCCTCCCCTCGGCCGTCCGCCTCCGCCTGGCCTTCCGGGCGCTGGGCGGCGGGCTCTCGCGCGGCACGGCGACCACCATGGTGGAGAACGTGCAGCGCGGCGGGGCCGTGCGCCGGGGCGGGCGCATCACCCCCGTGCCGGCGGCGTGGAAGGCGCGCACGGTCGACTTCGGGCGCGGCCCGGTGAGCGTCACCACCATCCCCTGGGGCGACGTGTCGACGGCGTACCACAGCACCGGCATCCCCGACATCGAGGTGTACACGCGGGTGCCGGCGTCCCAGCGGCGGCTGATGGTGGCCAGCCGGCGCCTGGGGTGGCTGCTGGGCTCGGGCCCGGTGCAGCGCTTCCTCAAGGGCCGCATCCGCAAGGGGAAGCCGGGGCCCACCGAGGCCGAGCGCGCGAGCGGCGGGAGCCTGCTCTGGGGCGAGGTGGAGGACGCGGAAGCGCGCCGCGCCGTCTCGCGCATGCGCACCCCCGAGGGCTACACCCTCACCGCCATGACCAGCGTGGAGATCGTGCGGAAGGTGCTAGCCGGCCAGGCCCCTCCCGGCTTCCAGACCCCCTCCCTCGCCTACGGCCCCGACTGGGTGCTGGAGCTGGAAGGCGTCGAGCGCGAGGACGTGGAGTAGGCCGATTCAGACGAAGCGGGTGAGCGGAAGAAAAGCAGTGCGCGTGGACGCGACCGGCGGCGTCCACGCGCTTTTCATCTCCCGATGATTCCGACGCCCGGACCTACTCGGCCGGCTTCTCCGGGTCGTCGGCGAGGACCACGATCTGGCACGGCAGGCAGCTGCGCGTGTTGCAGAACTCGGTGATGCGCGAGTCGTGGCCGCGAACCGTGCCGCCCGGCCCCGGAACGGTGCCGGTGTCGAACGAATCGACGTGCAGGGCGTCGAGCGACAGCGTGAGCTTGCGCATGGGGACCTCCTGTCTGCGGGGGGTGAGTCGCGGAGGGCCGGCTCGGCGGCAGGCGAGCCGCTCGCATCGGGCGGGACGACGCACGAGCCACGCCACGGCACGAAGTGCACGATACCGCGCGATCAGCGGAGCACACGCACGAAGCCCGCTCGGCGTCAGCTCGTCGCGATGCGGGCCGATCGGGGCAGCCACGGCGGATCAGCGAAGCAAAGAGGCCCCCGACGGAGCTCGCCGCGGGGGCCTTTCGCTTTACCCGATCAGTGGAACGGACGGAGCAGCCAACTCCTCACACCGGCTCGGGCGCGGGCGGGAGGATGGAGACGGTGTCCACGCGTACGACCACCTCGGCGGCGAGCTCGCTCGGGCCCCTGGGATCGATGATCTGCGCGATGGTGAACGGGCGCGCCTCGGGCCCCGGGGCCGCCCCGGCGCCAGGCACGGGGCCGGAGGGTGAGAGGATCTGCGCGATGATCCGCCGGCTGGCCTCGTGCATCGGGAGCCTCCGGATTCGTGTGGACGGGACGATGGAGCGCCGGCGTCAGGCCGGCACCGTCACCCGGGTGCCGCACTCGTTGCAGAACTTCGCCCCCGCCGGCAGCCGGGTGCCGCACTCCGAGCAGAAGCCGCCCCCCGCCTCCCGCGGCTGCTCGGCTGCGGCGGGCTGCGGAGCGGGCGCGCCTGCCCGGGGAGTCTCGACCGCGGGCCCCGGGGCGCCGGGCGCGGCGGCCTGGGGGACGGCCACGACTGGCGGCGCCGGTGTCGGCGTGGCGTACAGGGGAGCGGCCGCGGCCTGCGCGCCTCCGGAGTGGCGGATCAGCGCCGCCTCGACGATCTGGATCGCCTCGTCGTCGAGCTTGGCGCTCTGCACCATCCCGGCAATCTGCGTGATCAGCACCGGCCAGAACACCAGGCTGGTGATCAGCGTCGGGATCGCCTGCTGGCCGAAGATGCCGATCCCCGCGTCGACCTGCGTGCCGCCGTCCACGGGCTCGATCTTGATGTTCAGCGCCGTCTTCATCCCCACCACGGCCTTGAACGTCCCGCCCTTGTGGATGCTGATGAACCAGCCGCCCGTAAGCCCCTGCTCCCCCTTCACCTCGAAGCCGCGCCCGCGGAACTCGCGCAGCACGTCGCCGCCCACCGGCTTCAGGTCCGGGGGAGAGATGGGGAAGAAGCGGCTCGACTGGAAGGTGCCCATGGATGCCTCCGGTTCCTCATTCGATACGACCTGGTGATCCCCTCCGCCCGCCGCCCGGCTACGGCTGCTCCGCGGCGGGACCTTCCGCGGCGGCGGACTCCTCCACCACGCCTTCGGCCGGGGTCGCGACCGGGACCGCGAGCAGCACGGCGCCGCAGCTCCGGCAGAACTTCCAGTCGCTCCCCACCTGCGCGGCGCACGACGGGCAGGCGGGCTCCGCGGCGCCTTCGGCGGATGCCGCGCCCGCGGCCCCGTCGCCCGGCGCGGCGGCCGCGGCTTCGGCCGGGGCCGCGGCCTGGGGCTCGAGCAGCGCGCCGCCGCAGGCCCGGCAGAACTTCCAGTCGCCCGCCACCGACGCCCCGCACGCCGGGCACGCCGCGCCCGGGCCGATCGAGCGCAGCGCCTCCGTGAGGCGCCGGTACTGCTCGCCCTCGCACCAGCGCACGATCTCCCGCGCCCGGAGCGCGCTGAACGGGTGGGTGGCCTCCATCACGCTCATCAGCTGGAGCACCCTGCTCCACGCGTTCTCGGCCAGCTTGTCGAAGTCCTCGGCCTGCCGGAGGTACTCCTCGACGTTCACGTCCGCGGTGATGGACTTGGGGCCGCCGGCCAGGCGGATCATGGTCTCCACCACCTGCTGCGGGCCGCCCAGCACCACCGCCGCGGCCCGGTCGGCCGAGAACTCCGAGCGCCGCGACCAGTACGCCAGCGCGATCTCGATCGGCTTCACCGCGATGGAGAGCGGGCCCAGGATCGACGCCCCGCCGTTGAAGAGCACCCAGGCCATGGTCTTGTACAGCGTGTGCCGGCAGACCAGGTGCCCCACCTCGTGGGCGATCACGGCGCGCAGCTCCTCCTCGTCGCACGCGTCCACCAGGTCCGCCGTCACCACCACGAAGCGGCGCGTGTCGCCCAGCGAGAAGGCGTTCACGTCGCCGGTGGCGTGCAGGTACATCTCCGGCACCTCCACGTCCAGCACCTGGCAGCACTCCACCAGGTGGCGGTGGATGCGGGGGAGCTGGTTGGGCCCCAGGCGCACCGCCTGCGAGAGGTACTGGTTGAGGAAGAGCTGCTCCTGGAAGACCTTGAGGAACGTCTTGACGAACTGGTCGAACATCGGGATGGCGCGGAGCTGCTCCTGGGCGGCGGCGTCTTCCGGATGGATGAAGTCACGGGCGTTCACACGCATCGCCGAGCTCCGCGTCAACGGGTGGACGAGCCTGGACCGGCGGGTGGGGCGGGCGGGGAGAAGCCTCGCGGAACGGACGGGAACGCACGGCGTCCCGGCCGCAAGCTAATCCGCACCGGCAGCCGGGACAATGACCTGCTTCGGGCCGGAATTTCGTCGGAAATCGCCGCCGAGAACGGCTCGATGGCTTCCCGCGAGGATCCGCGCCGACGAACAGCGGGGTCGCAGGGTCGCCGGACCCGGGTGCAATCCCGGCCTCAACGCAGCGACGCGCCCGAAAGGGGGACGTGAGAGGGCGATGGAGCCAGGTGAGAAAACTCCATTGCCTCCGTGGATCACTCCGGCTCCCGCCGCGCGGACAGGTCTCGCGCCTCCCCGACGTTCCTCCGAAACGCAATTCCGCCGGGTACCGGGCGTGGCTCGAAGCCGGCTCCGCAGGGTAGGCGACCACCGCTTGCGCGAATCACTCAGGCGCAGACTCGGCCTGGGCCAGCATGCAGGTGAACCGCCTCCCTTTGTGCAGGTCGATGAGGGGCCTGGAGATTTCCCTGTCCGGCTCCTCCGGGACATGCTTCTTGTCGGGATCGACCCCGTCGAAGAAGTCATAGTACTTGATGAAGTGGTGCGCCGGGTCGGTGGGGCCCGGAAACGGTGTCGTCGAATCCGGGAACTCGTCGGGAGGCGCGTTGAAGATCGCCAGATTCATCTGCTGGTGGTGGGGGCGAAGCTCCAGGGTCTTGCTTCCGAGGGTCAGCCTGAGTGGCGACTCGACACCGAAGACCCTCCACGTGAGCGAGATCGCCATTGGGCGGCGGTTCGAGCCGAACTTCCACCTGATCCCCGGCTTCAGCGAATCCCGGCCCCCGTCGTCCAGCGTCACCCGGCAGAGCACGGGGTCGGTCGGCGGAGGATCGTCGAGGTGCCTCCGGGGCACCCTCTTGTCCCCGAGGGTCGTCGAGAGGTCGACGACCTGGAAATCCACCGGCTGCCCACTCGAGGCACCACTCTTGAGCCCGGTGAGGTCGAGCGCGAGGCCGTCCAGTGGTTCGCACGGCCAGCACGTGTCCCCTTCGCACGGCGGGGCGGAACCGTGCTCCGGCGCGTAAAAGAGACGTGCCCGATGTCCGGTTACCGGGGGCAGGAGCACGTGCATCTGCTGGTGGCCGGGGTCGCGCACCAACAGGCACATCCCTGCGAACTCGATGTCGAGCCGGAAAGTCTCGATCTCGGTCGGCATAATGCCTCCTGACGGGGGTTCGGGTGAGCGAGTGCCGCGTCGCCGGCGCAGCCGCGGCCCGGACCTGCAGCCCCGCATCGTCCTCCGCGTGCGACTTCTTGCGGTCGGCCTCTCGTGTAGCGAAACGCGCCCGTGCTGCGGCGCGGGCCGGTGCGCCGGCGTCCAGGTCCTGCGTGCGAATCCACAGCCCGGTCGTCCACCTCCGCCACACGGCGGGCCACGCGGTCCGCCTCCCGCTCGCGCGCGTCGTCCGCGGGCCCCACTGCCGCCGGCCCGGAGGGTGACGAGGCGCGCTGCTGAACGACGTGCGCCCGCTCGTGCGCGAGGAGGGCCCGCCCACCGGCGGAATCGGGGCGGTACTCGTCCGCGCGGAAGAAGACGTCGCGCCCGATGGTGAAGGCGCGCGCGTCCAACGCCGGGCTCAGCCGCGCGCGGAGGGGAGTCCACCCTCCGCGGACGCGGGGAATCTGCGGGTCGCGGCGGCACCCTGGCAAGCAAACGGTTGGTTGCCGGCGGCGGCCGACGGCTCGCGGCAGTTCCGGAAAAGGTCTCACGCAGAGACGCAGAGACACAGAGAAGACCCGAGGGTTTCTCTGCGTCTCTGCGTCTCTGTGTCTCCGCGTGAATCCAATCCGCCCCGAGGCCTGGGCGCGGCCGCGAGGCTCGCTACTCCCACCGCGGCGGGAGCAGCTGCGAGGCGGTGGTGGTCTCGAAGTGGATGATCGCGTCGTAGAGCGACGGCAGCGACACCAGCCGGATCCCCCACCCGGGGATGCTGGGCCGGTGGCAGCACCCGATCTCGCGCACCGCGCGCGGGCCGGCGAGCCAGCGGGTGGCGGGCGATCCGAACGAGACCCGCAGGTCGAGGATGAACCGGGGCAGCCCGGCGCTGTGGAAGTAGTGCTCGTAGCTCCCGTCGGGCGCCGCCCCGAAGCTGTAGGTGCCGAACGGGCCCCCGTCGAGGTTCACGGCGGTGAACGACCCCTGGTAGAAGCTGAAGCCCATCACCCGCATCTCCTGCCCGAACCGGGCGCGCAGGTGGCTGCCCATCCACCCCGGCGCGGTGCTGACGTGCGCGTTGTGGGCCCAGATCACCATCTTCGCTCCCGCTCCCTCGCGGTCCAGCCACCACGCGGCGTTCTCGGCCATGTAGCGGTCGCGCGCCGAGCCGTCGCGCTGCGAGAGCACGTCCTCGCCCTGCACGGCCAGCCGCGCCGCCTGGAGCGTGAACGAGAACTCCGCCGGCGAGGCGGCCGCCTCCAGCCTGGCGCGGTTCGCGGCCAGGTACTCGTGCACCTGCGCCACCTGCGCGCGGCAATCCTCCCTCAGCACGTTGGGAACGCTCGAGTAGCTGGCCCGCGAGCCCCCCCGCGCGTCGTTCGAGTAGGGGCGCAGGCAGGAGAAGCGGTCCGTGGCCAGCGCGGCGCCCGCGGGGTCCGCCCGCCGCAGGAAGGCCACCACGGTGTCCATCGCCAGGGTGGGGAACTGGGCGTCGACCCCCACGAAGCCCACCTTGCGGGCGTTGGCGGGGTTCGCGTTCCAGGCGCGCATCCACTCGATCAGGTCGAGCACCTCCTGCGTCCGCCAGGTCCAGAAGTAGAGCCCGGTGAGCCGCGCGTGCGCGTTGCCGCTGCCGGTGCGGACGTACTCGTCGATCCGGGTCGCCTCGGCCCACTCCGACTCGATGGCGAACGTGGTGAACCCCATCTCCCGCACCAGGAACTCCAGCAGGCGGTGCTTCATCTCGAAGAACTCGCGCGTGCCGTGCGTGGCCTCGCCGAGCGCCACGATGCGGGCGCCGCCCACGATCGGCTTCAGCGGGAGCAGGTCCTGGTAGGGGCCGCCCGCCCGCGAGGCGGTGAACGGGATGGCGTTCGCCTGCAGCCACGCCGTCGCCTCGCGCGGGACCTCCGTTCCCGACGGCTCGGTGATCGGCTCGGCGCCCGAGCACGCGGCGAGGGTGGCGCCCAGCAGCAGCACGAGGGTCCGCGCGCTCATGCGACCTCCAGGAGAGCAGGTGGAACCGGGACCACGGCCGGGTGGCGGAGGTCGACGGGAGGCCTCGCGCCGAAGTCCGGCGGAACGGGAGCCAGGCCGCGGGAAGCAGGAACGCGGGCCCGTGTCGTTCCCAGGCCGTGCGGGCGCGGCGACGGTGCTCTCCCGGTGCGCGCCGAGTCCACCAGGCCGCTCATCCACGGGCGACGTCTCGGTCGGGCCGGAGCCTCCGCGCGGCGGCCACGCTCACAGCGCGTCCGGGGCAGGCGGGGCCGGAGCCCGCGAGATCGTGACGCTGCGGA
Source organism: Longimicrobium sp. (assembly GCA_036389795.1). NCBI lineage: Bacteria > Pseudomonadati > Gemmatimonadota > Longimicrobiia > Longimicrobiales > Longimicrobiaceae > Longimicrobium > Longimicrobium sp. The sequence goes on along the minus strand of DASVWD010000059.1, from coordinate 33,237 downwards.
CGCGCCACTCGCTGTTGGACACCCGGGTGGCGACGAACGACATGCGGCCGCGCAAGGCTCCCTCCCCGCCCGCGCCTCCGGGCCCCCACGCGAGATCACAGATCGCGTACGCCAGGTCGCCGCTGGTCTCGAAGTCCGTGATCCGCCACTGCATCTCTTCCTCGCGGGCGAGCACGGCCGGAAGCGAATCCGAGAGGGCCTGCGGTCCACGGATCAGTGGAAGACCCTCGACCGCGAGCGTGGCATTGCGCGCGACGAGACGGCTGAGTCCCGCCGCGTCGTCCGCGTTCCACGCATCGGCCCACTGCGTCATCAGCTGGGTGAGCTCGGCCCGCACCCGGGCTCGATAGGCGTTGCGCTCGCCGCCCAGGTCCCGCGCGGCGCCGCCGGGGATGTGCTGCTGCGCGGGTGCCCGGTGGGCGGACAGGATCAGGACCACGAGGACGAGAAGGGTACGACGCATCTTCGCTTGGTGTAGGAGGGATTCGCGGTGACGGCGGGTTGCCGGGCTCTACTGGCGGGCGCGACGCCGCGGGGTCGACGGACGAAGCATCGTCTTCTCGCGCTATGCGTGGCGGAGGTAGGCGCGCCGATGCCGCCGACAGACCGGAGGCGGCTGCACCCCGGCGGGTGCGATAGAACGCGGCAGCGCCGACGGCCGTGACGCACGGACGAACACGGAGGACAAAATGAGGCCGGCCCGCGACACGGCCGCGCCGCGGCGTCATTGCGGGACGAGCCGGCGCGGCTAGAATTCCGGACCGCCTCCGGGCCATCCGGATCGGCCTCCGCTCCCCACCCGCCGAGGAGACCCGCCGTGTCGACCACCGCACCCGTCCCGTCCGCCTTCATCACCCCCGCGGCGCTGCTCGCGCACTGGCAGGGCCACCGCCGGCTGACCCGGCGCGTGATCGAAGCCTTCCCCGACGACCAGCTCTTCACCTTCTCGGTCGGCGGAATGCGCCCGTTCGGCGCACTGGCGATGGAGATGCTCAGCATGGGCGCGCCGATGGTGCGCGGCGTGGCGACGGGCGAGTGGAGCAGTTCCTGGAACCGTGACGCCCGGCCGAAGGAGGAGATCCTGCGGCTCTGGGACGAGGCCACGGAGCAGATCGACGCCCTCTGGACGCAGATCCCGCCGGGCAGGTTCCAGGAGTCCATGACCGCGTTCGGGCAGTACCCGGGCGTCGCCCACGACCTGCTGCTCTACGTGATCGACAACGAGATCCACCACCGCGGGCAGGGCTACGTCTACCTGCGCGCCCTCGGCATCGAGCCGCCGCCGTTCTTCGAGCGGCAATGACACGCCTCCGCCCGGACGAAGACCACCCCGCCGACACATGACGGCTGGTGGCCCCGCAGCCCGGATTTCGATCCTGAACGCATCGACGCGCCCGAGACCACGCGGTCCGGGCGCGTTGCGTTCGAATACCGTGTTGCACTGCCTGCGGGTGAATGGAGCCTACCGGGATCGAACCGGTGACCTCCTGCTTGCAAAGCAGGCGCTCTCCCAGCTGAGCTAAGGCCCCGAACGGGGCTGAATCTAACCAACATCTGGCGCGAACTCAAGTCGTCCGCGCCTTTCGCGCGTCTTCCCCACCCGCGCCGGGTTGCCGCGGGCGGCGCGGCGACGTAGCCTTGGGCGGTCACCCCAGAATGTCCTGACCCCGAGGCTTCCATGCACCGCACCCGCAGCATCGCCCTCGCCGTCCTGGCGGCGCTCGCCGCCGCCGCGTCGCCGCTGGCCGCGCAGGAGCGCCGGCCGCTCACGCCGCTCGACCTCTACCACCTGCGCGCCGCCTCCGACGTGGCGCTCTCGCCCGACGGGCGGAGCGTGGTCTACGTGGTCACGCAGGCCGACTCGGCGACGAACAGGTACCGCCGCGACCTGTGGATCGCCCGCACCGACGGCAGCGGGCCCCCGAGGCGGCTGACGTGGACGAACTCGCCCTCCGTGGGCTCCCCCGCCTTCTCGCCCGACGGGACGCGCCTGGCCTTCGTGAGCTCGCGCGGGGAGGGGGCCCGGCCGCAGGTGTGGATCCTCCCGCTGGCCGACGGCGGCGAGGCCTGGCCGCTCACCGACCTCCGGAGCGGCGCCGCCGGCCCCGTCTGGTCGCCGCAGGGCGACCGCGTCGCCTTCACCTCCGCGCTGCCGCCCACCGAGCTCGACACCGCGCGCGACACCACGAAGGCCAGGGTCGACGCCGCCGCCATCCGCCGCATCGACCGCGACCGCGCCGCCGCGCTGGCCGCCATCCGCACCAAGCTCCGTCTGGAGGAAGAGGACGACGACCCCCGCCGCGTCACCCGGCTCGCCTTCATGGGCGAGACCTCGATCGAGGGCGAGCGCTGGCGCCAGGTCTACGTGGTCGACGCGCGGCCCGACGCGAAGCCCGTCCGCGTGACCGCGAACCCGTGGAACTCCTCCGCCCCCTCGTGGTCGCCCGACGGGCGCTCGCTCGTCTTCTCCTCCGGCGAGCCCCGCGCCGGCCGCCACCCCGACGAAGAGCTGGAGTCGGACCTGGTGGTGGTCCCCGCCGGCGGCGGCGCGGCGCGGCGGATCGCCGAGCCCGGCTACTCCGAGAGCGCCCCGCGCTGGTCGCCCGACGGGCGGTGGATCGCCTACGCGCGGCAGCACGTGGAGACCGGGTTCCGCACCGCCGTCAACCGCGAGCTGGTGCTGGCGCGCGCCGACGGCAGCGGCCGCCGGAGCGTCACCGCGGGGCTCGACCGCTCGGTGGACGACTTCGAGTTCACGGAAGACGGCTGGCTCTACTTCACCGTCTCGTCCGAGGGCGCCGTCCCCCTCTACCGCGTCCGCGTGGACGGCGGCGCCCCGCAGAAGGTGGTCGACGGCCCGCGCGGCGTGCTCGCCTTCGACGTGGCCGGCCGGACGATCGCCTGGGCCGAGATGAACCCCCGCCGCCCGAGCGACGTCTACGCCGCGGGAGGAGACGGGCGGGGCGAGCGGCGGCTCACCACGCTGAACGACTCGCTCCTGGCGCGCGTGTACGTGGCCGACTACGAGGAGATGTGGTACCCCTCCTTCGACGGCCGCCGCGTGCAGGGGTGGATCCTGCGCCCGATCGGCTACCGCGCGGGCGACCGGCCGCCGCTGGCGGTGGAGATCCACGGCGGCCCGCACGCCATGTGGGGCCCGGGCGAGGCCAGCATGTGGCTCGAGTACCAGTCGCTGGCCGGCGCCGGCTACACCGTCTTCTTCAGCAACCCGCGCGGCTCCGGCGGCTACGGCGAGGAAGGGCTGCAGAGCATCCACCGCAACTGGGGCACCCCGCCCGCGCGCGACATCCTGATCGGCGCCGACAGCGTGCTGGCGCGCGGCCTGGCCGACCCCGCCCGGCAGGCCGTCACCGGCGGCAGCTACGCCGGCTACATGGTGGCGTGGCTGATCGCCAAGGAGGCGCCCGAGCGCTTCCGGGCCGCTGTGGCGCAGCGCGGCGTCTACGACCTGTCGATCTGGTGGGGCGCGTCGAACACCTGGCGGCTCTTCGAGGGCGAGTTCGGGGGCCGGCCGTGGGAGCAGGCCGAGATCGCCCGCGAGCAGTCGCCGCTCACCTGGGTGGCCAACGTGCGCACCCCGCTGCTGATGCTGCACGGCGAGGCCGACTACCGCACCACCATCGCGGGCGCCGAGGCGTTCTACCGCGCGCTCAAGACGCTGGGCCGCGACGTCGAGTTCGTGCGCTACCCGCGCGAAGGCCACGAGCTCACCCGCTCCGGCGAGCCAGCCCACCGCGTGGACCACATGCTGCGCATCGTCGAGTGGTTCGAGCGCCACATCCGCCCCGAGGTGCGCTCCCCCGCCGCCCCGACCCCGACGCGGTGAGGTCGAGCGGAGGAACTGCAACTGCGGGTGTGGGCGTGTCCCTCCGCTGCGCTCCGGGCCGGGCTGCGCGCGCCGTAGGCCTGCAAACAACGCAGGCCAACGGCGCCGGGCCACCGCCGCCACGATACCCCCTGTGGCGGCGGCGTCCCGGCCCTCCGGGCGCGCATCCCTCACGCAACTACAACAGGAAAACCTCACACGAAGCCAGCAGAGTCAGTGGAGAATTTCTCTGCTGACTCTGCTGACTCTGCGTGAGGCTTGCAGTTTTCCGGATGAGACGAGAAGGGCTCGCGCCTCCGCCCTTACGGCCTCCGCCCCGTCCCGAACACCTCCTCCACCGTCGGCGCGGCGGGGACGGTGTCGGCGCCCTCGCGCAACCAGCGGAAGGTGACGCGCCGCCGCCAGAGCGGGTCCACCGCCATCCGGTGCGAGCCAACGGTGAGCCGCGCGATGCGCCCCACCCGGTCGCGCACCTGCTTGGTGAACGTCACCGTCACCGAGTCGCCCGCCGTCTGCGTGAGGCGGGTGCAGTAGGGGGTCACCCCCGAGATCGGGAAGCGCTGGATCGTCGGCATCCCCGAGCCCTGGTCGCTTTGCACGTAGAGCGTCTTCCCCGGGCGGATGCGCTGCGTGATCGCCGCGCACACCTCCACGCCGCTCGCCCCCATCGGCCAGCTCGCCACGCTCACCTGGTCCCCCGTCGCGAACGTCAGCGTCTCGCCGGCCTGGAGCGAGAGCGCCGCCGCCGGCCGCGCGCCCGCCGCGGCACCCGCGAGGAGCACGGCGCCCGTGATCGGCACGGTGAAGAAGACGAACGCGCGGAAGCGTGGCATCGTGGCGGAAAGCGCGGAAAGAGGAGCGTCGGGAGGCTCCGGAAAGCTAACCGCGCATCTCGGCGACGACAACGTGGCGGAGAGACGCCGAACCGAGCGCCGGGCGAAGCGCATCGTTCCCTGCTTGCGCTGCTGCTCTCCGTAAGATGATTCGTACTCAAGGTCTGAACGGATTTTCAAAGAAGTGGTATCACACCGCGCATTCGCCCGCGCGGCCCCGCGCCCGCGCTATCCCCATGCGCGGGCACGGGTTGCCCGGAGCGCGCGCCCGCCCCATTTTTGCGTCTCCCGAATCCCGGAACGCCGACGCGCGCGGCCCGCCCGCGCGCTCCTCTTATCGCTCGCATACGCCGATGATCCGCTCGCTGCTGACGCGCAAGGTCGAGAAGCTCCCGCCCGAGGTCCGCCTGGAGGGCCGCATCCTGTTCCTGGTGGACGACCCCGAGCTCGTCCGCCGCCAGCTCGACGGCGAGGACCTCGAGCTGACGGACGAGGTCCGCGGCCGGCTGCGCGACAACATCTCCACCGACGAGATCACCCCCGCGTACATCTGCTACTACTACGACGAGACGCTGGGCGAATTCCCCTACCTGGGCCTGAAGGCCGGGAGCGAGTTCCCCATCAAGCAGGGGAGCGTGAAGCAGGGCGGCTTCGTGGCCTCCGTCTCGGGGAAGCGCCGCGGCAAGGGCTCCTCCCGCGAGCAGAGCCCGTACGCCGAGATGATGGCGGGGATCCGGCTGGTGATCGCCGAGAACATCGAGCGCATCTACCGCGAGAACTGCCAGAACCTGGGCGTGCTCACGTCGACGAACTTCGAGCTGGTCGAGCGCATCCGCCGCGGCGGGACCATCCCCCTCTCCGAGTTCACCGAGGGCGCCGACGAGATCACCCGCGGCATCATCGAGCACGGCGGGCTCTTCAACTACAACGTCGCCCGCCTGCAGGGGCTGGTGCAGACCCCGCCGATCTCCTGCCACGGCGCGGGCGAGACCACGGACGACCTGGACGCGCAGGACGTGCGCATGCTGCGCGGCAGCGGCGAGTACGACCAGCCCGGCCCCGACACCGGCGCGGGCGGCGCCGCCGCGCAGTTCGTCGCCACTTCGACGTCGAACGTCCGCGCCGACGCACTGGGCGCCCCCGCCGGCCGCCGCCACCCCGGCGGGGCGCGGCCGATGACCCTCGCCGAGAAGATCTTCGCCCGCCACTGGGTCACCGACCTGTCGAAGGACGCGGTGGGCGTGCCGTGGGTGCAGCCCGGCGACGCGGGGTTCGTGAAGACCGACATCCGCTTCAGCCACGAGTACGTCACCCCCATGTCGGCCATCTTCTTCGAGCAGCTGGTCGGCCCCGACGAGAAGGTGCTGGAGCCCGAGTCGATCCTCTTCTTCCGCGACCACCTCACCTTCCTCAAGGACGCCATGTCGCCCGAGCGGGTGCAGCTCGGCCTGCTCGACGTGGCCAACCAGCTGGAGGTCAAGCAGCGCCAGTTCGCCGAGAAGCAGGGGGTGCGCCTCTACGGCGAGCTGGGGCACGGCAAGCACGGCTCCGAGGCCATCTGCCACTCCAAGATCCTGGAGAGCTACGCCCTGCCCGGCCACGTGATCATCGGCAGCGACTCGCACACCCCGCACGCCGGCGCCGTGGGGTGCGTGGCGTTCGGCGTGGGCACCACGGCCATCTTCAACTCGTGGATCACCAGGGACGTGCGGGTGGAGGTGCCCAGGTCGTTCAGGGTGGTGGTCCGCGGCGAGAAGCCCGCCAACGTCTCGGCCAAGGACTTCATGCTCGAGATCCTGCGCCACCCGTACATCAAGGACGGCCACGCCATCGGGCAGATCATCGAGTACGCCGGCCCCGCCGTGGAGGCGCTCTCGGTCGACGAGCGCGCCACCATGACCAACATGGCCGCCGAGGTGGGCGCCTTCACCGGGATCGTGGCGCCCGACGCCAAGACGGTCGACTACCTGGTGGAGCAGCGCGGGATGCCGCGCGAGGAGGCCGAGGCGCTCTGCGACGGGCTCTTCTCCGACGAGGGCGCCGAGTACGTGAAGGTGATCGAGATCGACGCCTCCACCCTGCGCCCGATGATCGCGCTCCCCGGCGACCCCGGCAACGGGATGCACGTGGACGAGCTGGACGACGAGGTCCGCATCGACATCGCCTACGCGGGGAGCTGCACGGCGGGGAAGAAGGAGGACATGGACATGTACGCGCGCGTGCTGCGCGAGCACGCCGAGCGCGGCGAGCGCAAGCCCGACCACGTGCAGTTCTACATCCAGTGCGGCTCGCAGGAGGTCTACCGCTACTGCCAGGAGCAGGGGTACGACCGCGTGTTCGACGCGGTGGGCGCCACCTTCATCGAGCCGAGCTGCGGCGCCTGCATCAACGCGGGTCCGGGCGTCAGCCGCAAGCCCACGGACGTCACCATCAGCGCCATCAACCGCAACTTCCCCGGCCGCAGCGGCCCCGGCCAGCTCTACCTGGCCTCCCCCTACACCGTCGCCGCCTCGGCGATGGCGGGCCGCATCGTGGCCTGGGAGCCGCAGGCCGAGCTGGCGGGCGTCTGACGTGACCCGGTGCACTCCACGCCGGCCCCGCCCATGGGGCCGGCGTTTTCGCACCCCTCGCGCCACGGCGCGCACTTCGCGCACTAACGTCTTGACACAGGGGTCCACTCTGTGTACTTTCGGCTCGTCTTCGGAGCGGAGGACCGCACGTGAGCATCAAGGACCAGGCGCTGCGCCTGATCGGCAGCCTGCCCGAGAACTGCACCTGGGACGACGTCTTCCGCGCCGTGTCGCGCGGGCCCACCGAGGGGATGCGGCGGCCGGGCGTGGTGCGCGAGCTGAGGGCGCCGTACGGCGAGGAGCCCGAACAACCACGGGAGGAGGCGGGGGTGAGCTACGACTTCGACGTGATCGTCGAGCGCGACGCCGAGGGGTGGTACGTGGGCTCGGTGCCGGCGCTGCAGGGGTGTCACACGCAGGCGCGCTCGGTCGAGCAGCTCATGGAGCGCGTGCGCGAGGCGGTGGAGCTGTGTCTGGAGGTCTCGGGCGGCCGCCCCTCGGAAACCGGGTTCGTCGGCATCCGCCGCGTCTCGGTAACGGCATGACGCGGCTGCCGCGCATCACCGGAAAGGAGTTGCTCGCGGCGCTGAAGAGAATCGGGTTCGAGGTTCTGCGCGTGAAGGGGAGCCATCACTTCGTCCAGCACGAGGACGGCCGGGCTACGGTGGTCCCCGTCCACGCGGGCGACACCCTCGGCCCCGGCCTGCTGAACAAGATCCTCTCCGACGTGCAGATCACCCGCGACGAGCTGATCGACCTGCTGTAGGCGGCATCCGCCACGATTGCAGCCCGACACGACGAGGGGCCCCGGACGCATCCGGGGCCCCTCGTCCGTCCGCCGTAGCGCCCCGGCCGCCTACGCCGTCCCGTGGCCGGTGAGCGGCTCGCCGCCCATGACGTGCACGTGCAGGTGGGGCACCGATTGGTTGCCATCCGGCCCCGTGTTGATCACCACGCGGTAGCCGGTCTTGTCCACCCCCTCCTGCCGGGCCACGTCGCGCGCGCCCAGCAGCAGCCTCCCCGCCAGCTCCGCGTCGTCGTCGGCCAGGTGCGCCACGGATTCCACGTGCTTGCGAGGGATGAGCAGCACGTGCACCTTCGCGGCAGGGTATTTGTCTTCAATGGCGATGAAGTCGGCGGTCTCCAGCACGCGGTGCGAGGGGATCTCGCCCGCGACGATCTTGCAGAAGATGCAGCTGTCCATGCCGTCCCCGCGGCTCGGGTGGATGCCTGGTGAGACGGCGGAAAGTGCGGAGGGCCGCCCGCGCGCACAAGCCCCGGCGCGCGGGCGGAACGGACGCGGCTAGTGCTTGTGCCCATCGCCGGGGCCGTGCCGCTCGGGGCCGGGCTCGTACTCCAGCCCGCCGCTCCCGGCCGAGCCGAACTTGGGCGCGGTCATCCGCCCCGTGGTGGTGTGCGGCGGCTCGTGTTTCTCGTAGCCGTAGTCGTCCTGCGCGTGGTGGTCGCCGTACTTCGCCGGGTCGGCCTGGAACTGCCGCAGGCACGCCTCCGAGCAGAAGTAGTGCGTGTGGCTGCCGTGCTCCAGCTTGAGCGCGGTCGCCGTATCCACCTCCCTCCCGCAGACGGGGTCGCGAACAGTGGCCATGGTCACCTCCCGGGTTCGAGGGTCCGTCCGAAAAAGGCCTGCATCGTTCGCGCCCGATTCGAAGTCCCCCAGAATCAAAAAGGCCGGCGCGGAGATTCCCGCGCCGGCCACTCACGCACTCACGCACTCACGCACTCCCCACCGGCCGCAGCAGCGCGCTCCACCACTCCTCCTCCTCGTCCACCCGCTCCACGCGGAAGCCGGCCGCCTCCGCGTCGCACACCACGTCGGGAGACTCGGGCTGGAGGATGCCGGAGACGACCAGCCGCCCGGCGGGCGAGCCGCCCAGCGCGCGGCGGAAGGCGGGCAGCAGCGGGCGGATCACCCCGCTCAGGATGTTGGCGAGCACCAGGTCGAAGCGGCCCAGCCCCTCCAGCAGCGCCTCGTCCGCCAGCGCCTCGACGATGCGGACGCGGTCCGCCACGCCGTTGCGCTCCAGGTTCTCGCGGGCGTTGAGGTTGGCGTCGGGGTCGTACTCCACGGCGACCGCCTCGCGCGCCCTCAGCCGCGCGGCGGCGATGGAGAGGATCGCCGAGCCCGAGCCCACGTCCAGCACCCGGTCGCCCGCGCGGACCACGGCGTCCAGCAGGCGCAGGCAGCCGCGCGTGGTGGCGTGCTCGCCCGTGCCGAACGCCATCTGCGGGTCCACGTCCACCACCACCTGCCCCGGCGCCGCCTCCCACTCCGTCCAGGTCGGCTTGACGACGAGGCGGTCGGTCACCTGCCGCGGACCCAGGCCGCGCTTCCACTCCGCCGCCCAGTCCTCGTCCTCCTGCCAGCGCCAGGAGACCGCGACCCGCGCCCCGTCCGGGAGCCACTCCGCCAGCCGCTCGCGCGCCTCGCGGGCGAGCGCCTCCGGGTCGTCCGGCGGGAGGAGGTAGGTGACGAGCGACGCCCCGCGCTCCTCGACCGCGGCGCCCCCCAGCGCGAGAAGCCCCTCCGCCACGAGCCCCGCGAACTCGGGAGAAGGGGCCTCCACCGTCAGCACCAGCCACCGCGCCGGGTCGATCACGCCGCGAACGCGCCCTTCACGCGGTCCCAGAACCCCGTGCGCTGCTTGCCGCCGCCGGGCGCGGGCCCCTCGATCTCCGAGAGCTTGCGGAACAGCTCCGCCTGCTCCGGGCTGAGCTCCGTGGGCGTCCACACGTGCACCCGCACGTGCTGGTCGCCGCGGCCGCCGCCGCCCAGGTGCGGCAGCCCCTTGCCGCGCAGCGTCAACACGTCGCCGCTCTGCACCCCGGGGGGGATGCGCACCTTCTCCTCGCCGTGCACGGTGGGGATCTCCACCTCCTGCCCCAGCGCCGCCTGGCTGAAGGAGACCGGCAATTCGTAGATCAGGTCCGAGCCGTCGCGCACGAAGCGCGCGTCCTCCTCCACCTCGATCACCACGATCACGTCGCCGCGGGGGCCGCCGCGCGGGCCGGCGTTGCCCTGGCCGCGCAGCGTCAGGTAGTTGTCGGAGCTCACCCCGGCGGGGATCTCCACCTCCAGCACCCGCTCGCCGCGCTCCCGCCCGTCGCCGTGGCAGGCCTTGCAGGGGCTCTTGATCACCTTCCCCTCGCCGCCGCACGCCGGGCAGACGGTGGCGCTCACGAACTGCCCGAACACGCTGCGCTGCACCCGGCGGATCTGCCCGGTGCCCTGGCACTGCTCGCAGTTGACGGGGCCCGCCGCGTCGGCCGAGCCGGTGCCCTTGCAGGTGGAGCAGGGGTCCAGCGCGCGCACCTTGAGCGTCTTGCGCACCCCGGCGGCCACTTCCGCCAGCGTGATGCGCAGCCGCACCTGCAGGTCCTTGCCGCGCTGCACTCCGCCGCGCCGGCGCGCCCCGCCCCCGAACAGGTCCTCGAACCCGCCGAAGCCGCCGAAGTCGCGCATGAAGATGTTCAGCGCGTCCTCGAACCCGAAGCCGCCGCCGAACCCGCCCGCGCCCGCCCCCATGCCGCGCTTGACCCCCGCGTGGCCGAAGCGGTCGTACGCCGCGCGCTTGTCGGGGTCGCGGAGCACCTCGTAGGCCTCGGTGGCCTCCTTGAAGCGCTCCTCGGCCTCCTTGTCGCCGCCGTTGCGGTCGGGGTGGTACTGGAGGGCGAGCTTGCGGTACGCCTTCTTCACGCTCTCGGCGTCGGCGTCGCGCCCCACGCCCAGGATCTCGTAGTAGTCTCTCATGTCCTTCGTCGCCGTGGATGAACCCCACGAACCGCGAACTTCAACCGATCAACTGCTCGTTCGGGCGTGTCCCCCTGGCGGGGGCCGGGCTGCGCGCGCCGTAGGGCACGATACGACCGTGCCCAACGGCGCCGGGCCACCGCCGCCACGAAACCCCGTGTGGCGGCGCCGTCCCGGCCCTCCGGGCGCGCATCCCTCACGCGGTCGTGCCGTCGCGGTCGAAGCCTCGCGGGGGCTGCGAGGCTTCCCGTGGCTCCAGCGGGCGGCTTCGACCGCCCGGACCTCGCCGCCCCACCCCTCAGGCCAGGAACTCCGAGATCAGGTGCGACGTGCTCTCCACCAGCGAGATCACCCGCTCGTACGGCATGCGCGTGGGGCCGATCACCCCGATCACCCCCTTGAGCGAGCCCGAGCGGTACTCCGAGGTCACCAGCGTGAAGTCGGAGAGCGCCGGGTCGCCGTGCTCCACCCCGATGGTCACGTTCAGCCCCTCGCGCCCCGGGCGCCGGTCCAGCGCGCGCTTGAGCAGGTCGCGCCGCTCGGTCAGCTCGATCAGCGAGCGCAGCCGCTCGCCGCTGGCGAACTCGGGCTGCTCGGCCAGCACCGAGGCGCGCCCCAGGTGCAGCTCCTCCTCCGGCGCCGCGGGGGGCACGAACAGCTCCTCGGCCGACTGGACGAAGACGTTCAGCAGCTCCGCCGCCCCCGGCTCGTCGGGCGAGGCCGAGTCGCGCAGGCGCTCGGGGATCGTCTGGCGGATCTCGCGCAGCGTGAGCCCCCCCAGCCGCTCGTTCAGGATGCGCGCCACCGCCGCCAGCGTGCTGGGGGGGATCGCCCCCGTCACGTCCACGTAGATCGTGCGCACCCCCGCCGCCCGGAGCGTCATCACCAGCAGCACCCGCGCCTCGCCCACCGGGGCCAGGTCCAGCCGCTCCAGGGCGGCCTCGTCCAGCCGCGGCCCGATCGCCAGCCCCAGCTCCTGCGTGAGCAGCCCCAGCGTCTGCGCCGCGCGGCGCAGCAGGTGCTCCACCGCCGCGCCCTCGCCGCGCTGCTCCAGCTCGCGGCGGATGGCGGTGCGCTCGGCGGGCGTCAGCTCCTCCTTGCGCATCAGCGAGTCCACGTACAGGCGGTACGCCAGGTCCGTGGGCACGCGCCCGGCCGAGGTGTGGGGGTGGTAGAGGTACCCCTTCTCCTCCAGGTCGCTCATGGTGTTGCGCACGGTGGCCGGCGAGATGCCCAGCCGGAAGCGCCGGGCCACGGTGCGGCTCCCGGCGGGCTCGGCGGTCTCGACGTACGTGCGGATCACCGCCTCGAGGATGGCGTGCTCGCGCTCGTTGAGGGGTGCCTCGGCCATGGTCTCGCGGGTGGCGAAAGATCGGGCATAAACTCGTGGAATTTGCCGCCGCCGGACTCCCGCGTCAATGCCGGAAACGTGCTTTCCCCGTTGCCGCTTCGACACTTGGCGCCGCCGCCCGGACGGACTCCCCGCCCCTCCGCCCCTTCCGGACCCCACCCCCGGCTCCGGGGACTCCGTCTCCGCCGCCGGCGCCCACCCGCAAGTTCCGGGGCCGCGGGGTGCGCCGCCCTGGCCGAAGGTGGCGGCGGGGACGGGTCTTCCGGGCAGCCTGGCTGTCATCCGTGCAGGGCCGGCTCCCCCTCGCGCGCCGCGGCCATCTCCACCGCCAGCCGGTCGAGGAGGAGCCACCCCTCCGCCGTCAGCCGGACCGTGTCGCCCTCGGCGCGCGCCCACCCCTGGCGCACCCAGACCTCCGATAGACGCCTTTCCGCGTCCGACGTCATCCGGTGGCCCAGGTCGGTGCGCAGCCCCAGCCAGGCGTGCTCCAGCGCCGCCGTCTCCTCGTCCACCCGCTCCTCGCCGCCCGTCGGCAGGCGGCCGGCGCGCAGGGCGCCCTGGTAGGCGTCCCAGCTGCGCGTGTTCCAGCGCCGCAGCGGGGGATGGAAGGCGTGCGCGCCGGGCCCCAGCGCCGCGTACGGCAGCCCCGTCCAGTAGACGAAGTTGTGGCGCGAGCGCCGGCCGGGGAGGCCGAAGTTGGAAACCTCGTAGTGCTCGAACCCGGCCGCCGTGAGCCGCTCGTGGGCCAGCAGGAACTCGTCGGCGTAGCGGTCCTCGTCGGCCAGCGTCTCGCGGCCCTCCTGCACCCAGCGCCCCAGCGGCGCCCCCGCCTCGGCGGTGAGGCCGTAGAGCGAGACGTGCTCGGGCTCCAGCAGCAGCGCGTGGTGGAGGTCCGCCCCCCAGTCGCGCCCCAGCCGCGCGGGGAGCCCGAAGATCAGGTCCACGCTCACGTTGCCGATCCCCGCCGCGCGCGCCGCCTCCACCGCCCGCGCGGGGCCGTCCACGCCGTGCAGGCGGCCCATCCACCTGAGCGCCGGCTCGTGGAAGGTCTGCGCGCCCAGCGAGACGCGGTTCACCCCCGCCGCCGCCCAGGCGCGCGCCACCTCGGGCGTGAAGCTCTCCGGGTTGGCCTCGCACGTCCACTCGGCGGACGCGTTCCACACCGCGTACGGCTCCAGGCGCCGGCGCAGCTCGGCCATCGCTCCGGGCGCCAGCATCGACGGCGTGCCGCCGCCCAGGTACACGGTGTCGAGCGCGAGCGGCAGCGCCCAGCCGCGCTCCCCGGCGAGGAGCCGCATCTCCGCCGCGACCGCGTCCAGCCACTCGTCCGTGGGCGCCTCGCGGGTGGCCTGCACGGCGAAGTCGCAGTACGAGCAGCGCCGCACGCAGAACGGCACGTGCACGTACAGAGAGCGGGGCCGCTCGTCCGGCCCCGCCCCGTTCGCCCGCCCGCCGTCCTGCCCTGGATGGATCACGCCGCTCGTCCTCCAGCTCGTTCGCGCATCGACGCGTACACGACACCGCAGAGTGGAGACGGTTCCCGCTCCGCCGCGCGGCTCGCGGTCTTTCGTGACGCCTCCCGACCCCGTGCGAGACTCCTCCCCGGACCGCCGGCCCTTCCGCATCGCCGGTATTGACAAACCCGACCGCGAGCGAGCACTATGTGGCATGTCCTACTCCAGTAGGAGGAAACGTGACGTCTGATCCTGCCGCGCTCGGCGACCGCGAGCTCGACCTGATGCAGGTGCTCTGGCGGCGCGGGGAGGCGACGGTGGCCGAGGTGCAGCAGAGCCTCGCCGCCGGGGGCACCCGCTTGGCCTACACGTCGGTGCAGACGATGCTGAACCGGCTGGAAGCCAAGGGGATGGTCGGGCGCTCGGTCGCCGACCGCGCGCACGTCTACCACGCCCTGGCTCCCGAGCCGAAGGTGGTCGGGTCGCTGCTCGAGCGCCTCGCGGACCGCTTCTTCAAGGGCAGCGTCGAACGGCTGGCGACCCATCTCCTGGAGTCGGAGCTGTCGGTGGAGGAGCTCGACCGGCTGCAGGCCCTCATCGCCGCCGAGCGCGCGCGGAGGGGGAGATGAGCGCGGCCCCCGCCCTCGTGGGGGTGCTCCTCTCGGGACTGGCCGGCGGCGTCCTGGTCGCGCTCCTGGTCGCCCTCGTGCTCCGGGCGGCGCCGCGCGCGGCACCCCGGGCGCGCTACGTGTTCGTGCTCGGCGCGCTGGCGCTCACCATCGCCGCTCCCCTGCTGCGAGCCGCGGCCGGGAGCTCCGGAGCCGCCTCGCGGGCGGCGCGGGGCGTGGTGGTGGTGCCCGTCCGGCTCCGGCTCGAAGCCGCTCCCGCGCCCGCGACCGGGGGCGCCCCCGCCGCTCCTCCGGCGATCGGCGCCGTGCCCGGCTGGGAGGCGATCCTCCGGGCCGCGGCGTCGCCCCGGGTCGCACCCTGGATCCTGGCCCTGTGGGCCGCGGGCGCGCTCGTCCTGCTCGGTCGCGAGGCGCTGGCCCACCGCTGGTTCCGGCAGCGGCGCCGCGGGTGGCGCCTCGCCTCCGTCGCGCCGGAGGCGCTTCCAGCCGGCCTTCGTCGTACCCCGGTGTTCCTCAGCCCGCACGACGGGCCGCTCGCGGTCGGTCTCCTCCGCCCGCGCGTCGTCCTCCCCGACTGGCTTCCTCCAGATGCGGCCGCCGCCGTGTTGCGCCACGAGCTGGAGCACGTACGCTGGCGCGATCCGCTCGTCAACGCGGTCGTGCGCCTGGCCTGCGCCGTCCTGTGGCCGTGGCCGCACGTGTGGTACCTGGCCGGGCTCGCCCGGATCGAGCGGGAGGTCGCGGCCGACCGTGCCGGCGCGGGCCCGGGGGGCGAGCGGGAGGCGGCGCGCTACGCCGAGACGCTGCTGCGGGTCGCCCGCCGCGCCCCTCCTTCCGTGCGCGCGGCCGCCTGCTCGTCGTACGCCGCCGCCGACCTGGAGCGGCGCATCCGGCGGCTCTTCGTTCCCGCCGAGCGGACGGGCTGGAGGCTCGCCGTGCTCGGTCCCGCCGCGCTCCTGCTCTGGGCGGGGACCGCCGCGGCACTGCCTCCGTCCGCACCGGCCGGCCCTCGTCCGGGCCCGGCTCCTCCGGGTCCGCGCAGCCGGGCCGCCGCGCCGCGTGCCCTTCCCCGCGCCGCGGCGGCCGCGCCCGCGCTTGCTTCTCCCGCGTCGCCGCGGACCCCGCCGGAGGCAGGGCCGGCCCGCCAGCCGCTGCGCTTCGTCAACCTGCCGGGCACCCCCCTCGAGGTGGTCGAGGCGAGCGCGGCCGCGGCAGGGGCGGACCAGATCGGGCGCCCCGTCGTTCGCCTCCGCAACCGCTCGCGAGAGACCGTCTCCGCCTTCGCCCTCGCGTTCGTCGTCGCGGGACGCGCCACGGCGGTCGTGCACGACACCTCCGACATCGGACCCGGAGAGCACTACGTCGTGCGGCTCCCGGGGGAGGGCCGCATCAACGCCGCGGCCGGCGCGGTGGCCGTGTCCGTGATCCGGGCGGAGATCGCCGGGCGGGAGCCGTGGGGAACCGCGGCGCCGCCGGGCCTCCTCCCCCCCTTGCCGGCCGGGCTGGCCGCGGCCTCGACGCGCGCGCGGTAGCAGGCTGCACCCGCGCGCGCCGGGGAAATGCCGCGCCCCTGTCTCCTACAAGAGTAGGACACGGAGGCGCTCCACCTCCACCCGGAGTGCGAGATCCATGACCAG
Organism: Longimicrobium sp.; assembly: GCA_036389795.1. NCBI lineage: Bacteria > Pseudomonadati > Gemmatimonadota > Longimicrobiia > Longimicrobiales > Longimicrobiaceae > Longimicrobium > Longimicrobium sp. The sequence continues at coordinate 17,147 of DASVWD010000059.1, read as the reverse complement.
GCCTGTTCTGCTCCTGCTCGGCGGGCTCCTGCTCACCCTGCCGCACCCCGGCGGCGCGGAGGCGCAGGACCTCGCCGCGGCCCGCATCGACTCGCTCCTCGACACCCGCTTCGCGGCCGCTGCCGCGGCGGACTCCCCGGGGTGCCAGGCCGCCGTGATCCGCCGGGGACGGCTGGTCACGCAGCGCGCCTACGGGAGCGCGAACCTCGAGCACCGCGCGCCGGTCACCGCCGAGACCCGGTTCCCGCTCCTGTCCATCACGAAGCAGTTCACTGCCTTCGCCGTGCTCCTGCTTGCGCAGGAGGGGAAGCTCTCCCTCGACGACGACGTGCGCCGCTTCGTCCCCGAGGTGCCGGACTTCGGCCACAGGGTCACGCTCCGCCATCTCCTGCACCACACCAGCGGGCTGCGGGACTACTGGGACCTGCGGGGCTTCTCCGGCGAGCGCACCGACGACGTGGTCACCCAGCACGACGTGCTCCAGTTCCTCTCGCGCCAGCGGGCCCTGAACTTCGAGCCCGGCACGGAGCACCTCTACAACAACACGGGCTACCTCCTCCTCGGCATCGTCGTGAAGCGCGCGAGCGGGATGTCGCTTCCGGCCTTCGCGCAGGCGAGGATCTTCGGCCCCCTGGGGATGAGGAACACCCGGTTCGTGGAGACCCGGCACGAGGTGGTCCCGCGCCGCGCCTACGGCTACGCGCGCGGGCGGGGCGGAACGCTGGTGACGGCGCCCGCCAACGACGTGGCGGGGTCGACCGGGCTGCTCAGCACGGTGGAAGACCTGGCGGCGTGGGACCGCAACTTCTACACGGGCGAGGTGGGCGGTCCCGGCGTGCTCGCGCAGATGCGCACCCCGGCGCGGCTCGCGGACGGCTCCACGGCGGGCTACGGAGGGGGGCTCCAGCTGGCGGCGCACCGCGGGCTGCGCACCGAGGAGCACAACGGGGCGGACCCGGGCTACCTGGCCGAGCTGCTCCGGTTCCCCGACCAGGGCCTCACCGTGGCGGCGCTGTGCAGCGGCCGCGCCGCGGACCCGATCGCGGAGGCGTACGCCGTGGCCGACACCCTGCTGGCCGGCGAAATCGCCGCTGCCGCGCCGGCGAGAGCGCCCGCCGTGGCGGTGCGCGTGGACCCCGCCCGGCTGGCGAGCTACACGGGCGTCTACCACGGCGTGTCCAACGACCTGGTGCGGCGGATCCTCAGGCACGCCGACACCCTGTTCTACGCGCGGCGCCCCGGCGACTCCACCCGCCTCGTCCCGCTCGCCCCGGACCGCTTCCTGCTCGGTCCGGAGAGCGGCGTCGAGGTCCGCTTCGTTCCGGCGCGGGGCGGCGGCCGCCCCGAAATGCACGTTCTCGTCCCCGGCGCGCGGCCCAGCCGCTACCTGCCCGTGGACACCGCTCGCGGCCTTCCCGCGGGGCTGGCCGAGTACGGCGGCCTCTACTACAGCGAGGAGCTCCAGGCGACCTACCGGATCGGCGTCCTGGACGGGCAGCTCCACTGGCGGATCGAAGGGCTGGGCCCCGAAGAGTTCAGCGTCACCTATCCTCCCCGCTTCCGGGACAGCTTCGGGGAGCGCGGCGTGAGCCTGACCTTCATCCGGGGTCCGCGCGGCGAGGTGCGGGCGCTCGAGCTCACCACCGACCGGGCGCGGCGGGTCCGCTTCGAGCGGGTGCGGCAGGCCCCCCGGTGAGGGGGTCTCCTCTAACCCGTTGCCCGGCTCCGCCAGATCGTGGAGCTCACTCCCGTGTCTCCTTCCCGCGTCCGGCCGGCGGGAGCGCGGCCAGGAGAAGCGTCCGGCCGGGGACGAAGCGTCGAGTCATCACCGGCGTCATCGAGAGTTACCGCTTCGGGCCCGGCCCCAGCTCGGCGGGCGTGAAGGTGTAGACGGCGTCTTCCCGGTAGCCCGTCGCCAGGCTCGCGTCGCTGGTGGCGAAGACGACGCTCACGTCCTCCAGCACGTCGTACTTCGCGTAGTGGTCGCGCACGAACCCGGCGAGCTTGCGCGCGGTGGCCCTGCGCTTCGAGTCCGCCTGCCTGCCGAGCGGCGAGTCCTCCACCACGACCGCCATGTGCGTGCGGTCGTTGAGGTGCACCTCCAGCTGGGTGCTGTCGAACTCCTTGTTGAGCGCCGCCGAGAGGCTCGTCAGGTCCACGAAGTCCTGGCACCCCGCCAGGCCGACGGCCAGCGCGGTGAGGAGCAGCGGAAGACGGGGGATGCGGATCGGGATGCGCATGGAGGAGGTCCGCCGAAGAGGGTGACGGGTGCCGGCCCGGGAGTGCCCCGGACCCGGGATTCGAAGCGCTTCCTCAACGGGCGGAAGAGTTTACGAGGTCCCAGGGGCGTCGGTTTCGGAGGGAGATGTTCAGAAGGGCAAGCGCACAACCACCTAACCTGGCGATGAGAAGGCGCTGGTGATCGGCTTCGGGATGGCTCAGATATGGGCTCCCGACGCGAGACCGGCGAGAACCGCAATCACCTCGTCAGCCTGACCCGCTTTCACGAGCGAAGCGGGGGTTTGCCCGCCCAGCATCGGCACGCTCGAATGAAGCCAGGTCCGTGCGGCGGCTTCGTCTCGGAATACCGCCTGGAGCAGGCGCCTCAATTCGCGATTCTTCTCCATCGCTGTCCTTAACTCGCGGTGAACCGGCCGACTACCTCCTGCGGAACTGCTTCCCCGGCAGCGACTCCGCCAGCTCCTTCAGCTCCAGGCCGAGGAGCGCCGCGAGCACGTTGCTGGGGGCCAGGTTCGTCTCGGCCGCGAGATCGTCCACGTGGCGGGGGTCGCGGCCGAGCGCGGCGAAGACCGCCGCCTCCTCGGGCGCCAGCTCCGGCGGCGGGGGCGGAGGCACGTCGGGAGACTCGGGGAGGCCAGCGTGCTGGACCGGCGCCAGCGGGCGCGGGAGGCCGACCCCCTGCAGCTCCTCCAGGATGTCGTGCGCGGAGGTGACCAGGCGCGCGCCCTCCTTCAGCAGCTGGTTGGTCCCCGCGCTCTGCGGCGAGCCGATCGGGCCGGGGACGGCGAAGACCTCCTTCCCCTGCTCCAGCGCGTAGGTCACCGTGTGCTGCGCGCCGCTCTTCTCGCCCATCTCGACGACCAGCACGCCCAGGCTGAGCGCCGCGATCAGCCGGTTGCGGCGGGGGAAGTTCCCCGCGGCAGGGTCCTCGCCCGGCGCCAGCTCCGTCACCAGCAGCCCGCGCTCGCGCACCCGCTCGAACAGGCGCCGGTTCTCGGGCGGGTACACGCGGTCGATCCCGTGGCCGAGCACGCCCAGAGTGGCGCCGCCCGCGTCCAGCGCCGCCGCGTGCGCCGCCGCGTCGATCCCCTTCGCCATCCCGCTGACGATCGCGTAGCCCGCGCGCGCCAGGTCGCCCGCCAGCGCGGCCGCCGCGCGCGCCCCGTAGTCCGTCGGGTCGCGCGTGCCGACCACGCCGATCCCCGGCGCGCCCAGCAGGTCCAGGTCGCCGGCGGCGAAGAGCAGGTAGGGAGGATCGGGGAGCGAGCGGAACGCCTCGGGATACGCCAGGTCGTCCGGCGTGACGGCGCCGGCGCCGACGCGGCCGAGCGACTCCAGCGCCACCCGGGCGCGCTCCCGCCCCTCGTCCGAGCCGGCGGAGAGCACGCGACGCACGAACTCCGGCCCGAAGCCGGGGAGCGCCGCCACCTCGTCCGGCGAGGCCGAGAGCACGCGCTCCGCCGAGCCGAAGCGGGCGAGGAGGGCCGAGAGGCGCGCCGGGCCGATCCCGGGGACCACGGCCAGGCGCAGGAGCGGCTCCAGCGCGGAAGCGGCGAGCGGCATCGTCAGGGCGTCCAAGGCTGCGGCGCTTCCTCGGGCTGCTCGCGCTCCGCCTCGCGCGTCGCGTGCGCCCAAAGCCCTTCCAGCAGCGGGTCCAGCCCCCGCCGCGAGACCGACGAGATGGTGAACTGCCCCCAGGCCTCCGGCGCGTCCACGCGCGGCTCCGGCCAGTCCGGCGGGAGCAGGTCGGCCTTGGTGAACACCACGCAGTGCGGCTTGGCCGCCAGCTCCGCCGAGTACGCCTCCAGCTCCGCGCGCAGCTTCGCGTACTCCGCCTGCACCTCCAGCGCGTCCGCCGGGATCATCACCGCCAGCGTGCGGGTGCGCTCGATGTGGCGGAGGAACTGCAGCCCCAGCCCCTTCCCCTCGTGCGCCCCCTCGATGATCCCGGGGATGTCGGCCACCACGAACGAGCGGCTGTCCGAGAGCCCCACCACGCCCAGGTTGGGCGCCAGCGTGGTGAACGGGTAGTCGGCCACCTTGGGCGTCGCCGCCGAGACCGCCGCCAGGAAGGTGCTCTTCCCCGCGTTCGGCTCGCCCACCAGTCCCACGTCGGCGATCAGCTTGAGCTCCAGCGCGATGCGGCGCTCCTCGCCCGGCTGGCCGGGGTCGGCGCGGCGGGGCGCCTGGTTGGTGGCGGTGGCGAAGCGCGCGTTCCCCCACCCGCCGCGCCCGCCGCGCGCGACGACGAGCTCCTGGCCCCGCTCCAGCACCTCGCCGATCACCTCGCCCGACTCCTCGTCGCGCACCACGGTGCCGAGGGGGACGCGAAGGACGAGGGGCTCGCCGCTCCGGCCGGTGGAGGTGGAGCCGGAGCCCTTCCCCCCGTTCTCGGCGCGGTAGTGCTGCTGGTAGCGGAAGTCCATCAGCGTGGAGAGCTGCGGGTCGCCGACCAGCACCACGTCGGCCCCGTTCCCCCCGTCGCCCCCGTCGGGCCCGCCGCGGGGCACGAACTTCTCACGCCGGAAGCTCGACGCCCCGGGCCCCCCGTCGCCCGCCTTCACCTGGATGGTCGCCTGGTCGAGGAACACGTCCGCTCCCGGTCTTCGTTTATCGAAACAACGGCAACAGCAGGGCTTGGGCATGTCCCCGCTGGCGCGGGGCCGGGCTGCGCGCGCGGTAGGGCACGATACGACTGTGCCCAACCGCGCCGGGCCGCGGTCGCCACCAACCCCCGTGGCGCCCGCGTCCCGGCCCTCCGGGCGCGCATCCCTCATGCAAACTTCAGGGAACAGGGGACAGGTTACAGGGGACAGCCAGCAACCGACCCTCACTCCCACACTGCCTCGTAAGGTCCACCCTCTCCCGAAGTTGGGAGAGGGTTGCCGCTCTAAGGCGGCGGGTGAGGGCCCGCCTTCGCGCGGATCTCGCCCCAGAGCGCCCGCACCCGCCCCGCCGCCGCCTCGCCCATGTAGCCGCAGGCGGCCTCCACCGCCTCGTCCACCTCGGCCGCCGACGCGCCCGCGTTCAGCGCCCCGCGCAGGTGCGAGTGCAGCTGGCGAGGCACGTTCCAGACCGCCAGCAATGCAGCGATGCACAGCTCGCGCGTGGCCAGGTCCAGCCCCGGGCGGCCGATCACCCGGCCGTAGCCGCCCGCCACCATCCACCCGTCCACGTCGGGGTGCAGCGCGCGCACGTTCTCGCGCAACCGGGCGTAGTTCGCCCCGTAGACCGCCGCGCACACCCGCTCGCCGCGCGCCTCCCACCCCGCCGGGTCCTCCCCGGGCGAGGCGGGGGCCGGCGTCCCGCTCACCTCCCGCCAGAGCCCCAGCGCGTTCAGCGCGTCGGGAAAGCCGACGAACAGGTGCGACTGGAGGATCACCTCGTCCACCGCGCCGGGCTCCACCGCCCGAGCCGCCTCCTCCATCGCCGCGCGAATCGACGGCTCGTCGCGCGTGCCCAGTGCGGCGGCGAGACGCAGGAGCGCGCGGCGCGCCTCAGGCATCGGGCACCCGCAGGCGCACCCGCGGGCGGATCTGCCCCACCACCTCGCCGCGCGTGTTGAGCACGTCGGGGAAGACGTGGTGGTGCAGCGCCCCGAAGTCGTCCTCCGAGATCAGGTCCAGCTCGCGCAGCACCGCCAGGATCGCCGGCGCCACCGCTCGCGCCGCCCCGTCCTCCACCTTGAGCGCGATCCCCAGCTCCGCGCCGGGGACGCCCACGCAGTACATCCCCTCGGCCCCCACCTTGGCGAAGAGCCGCCCCCCCGCCTGCCGCATCAGGTCGGTGCAGACGCGGCCCGTCCCCGCCACCATCTCGGGGAACGACGTCATCGCCTCCACCACGGTGGCCGGCGCGCGCTCGCCCTGCCGCACCGCCGCGGCGAGGCCGGCGAAAGCCAGCGCCATGTGCCGGAGCGGGAGCGCGAAGCACACCACCCCGCACCCGTCGTTCCCCAGCGCGATCGCCTCCAGCGGCACCCGCGTCCAGCGCGAGACCTCGGCCAGGATGCGGCCCTGCACCGGGTGCTCGGGGCGCTGGTACTCGGCCGGGTCCCAGCCGTGGGCGCGGGCCAGCATGATCATCCCCGCGTGCTTCCCCGAGCAGTTGTTGTGCAGCCGCCCGGGCTCGAGCCCCGCCTCCTGCAGCGCGCGCCGCGCCTCGTCGTCGAAGGGCGGGTGCGGCCCGCACGCCAGCGCGTCGGCCGCGACCCCCGCCTTGGCCAGGATCGCCTCGGCCGTGCGCGTGTGCTCCGCGCTCCCCGAGTGCGAGCCGCAGCAGAGCGCCAGCTCGCCCAGCGAGAGCCCGTAGCGCTCGAAGGCGCCGTCCTCCACCAGCGGCAGCGCCTGGATCGGCTTGGCGGAGGAGCGGAAGAAGCTCACCAGGTCGGGGTCGCCCGCGCAGGCGCGCAGCCGCCCCTCGGCGTCCACCACCGCCACGTGCACGCGGTGCCGCGACTCCGGCACGCCCCCGCGCGCCACCTCCACCACGCAGTCCGCTTCGGTCATCTATCGCTCAAGTACGGAAGTACGAGAGTACGGAAGTACGGAAAATACACGAGTACGGGAGTACGTCAGCCGCCGCGCCAGACCTCCGCAGTTCCGTACTTTCGTACTCTCGTACTGAAAACGCAAAACGGAGGAAGGGCGCCTCCCGGCACCCCTCCTCCGTCCGCCGTCACGACCCGGCCGCCGGCATCAGCGCGGCTGCGTCGCCACCTGCTGCTGGGCGGCGCGGAAGAGCGACGCCTGGTCGGTGGAGCGCTGGAGCAGGCGCACGGCCTCCTGCAGCGCGCGGTCGTTCACGTCGTTGCGCATGGCCGCCACCGACGGCCCGAACTTCGACCGGGCGATCTCGTCCACCAGCCGGGCGTCGATCAGGCGCCGGGCGCCCTCCATCTGCTCGAAGGTGATCTCCAGCCCCGCCGCGCGCAGCCGGTTGAACAGCTCGCGCCGCATCTCGGGCGTGACCTGGAAGTCGCGGCTCAGGTTCGGCGTCCTGCGCTCGTACTCCACCGCGTAGCGCAGCATCACGTCGTTGAACTTGCTGGCCTGCTTCGAGACCGCCGCGTAGAACGCCTTCTCCGCCGCGCTGGCCGTGTCGGGCTTCACGGTCACGTCGGGGACGATCCCGCCGCCGCCGAACACCGTGCGCCCGCCGTCGGTGCGGTACGGCTGCCGGCGCGTGCTGTCCTCGGGCACCGCCTGCCCCTGCGGGGTGATGGTCCCCTCCCCGCCGTCGTCCGCCGCGGCGCCGTTCTCGCGGAACGGCTTCTGGATGGAGCGGCCCACGGGCGTGTACCACTTCCCCGTGGTCATCTTCAGGAAGTTGCCCCCCGAGAGCCGGAAGAGCGACTGCACCGACCCCTTGCCGAAGGTGGTGGCGCCCACCACCAGCGCGCGGTCGTGGTCCTGCAGCGCCCCCGCCACGATCTCGGCGGCGCTGGCGCTGTAGGCGTCCACCAGCACCACCAGCGGCAGGTCGCCGTAGGTCTCCTGCGTGGTGGCGCGGTACGTCTCGCTCTCGCCCGGGTTGCGCGAGCGCGTCTCCACGATCGACTGCCCGGGGCGCAGGAACAGGTCCGACACCGACACGCCCTGGTCCAGCAGCCCGCCCGGGTTGGTGCGCAGGTCCAGGATCAGCTTGCGCGCCCCCTGCCCCTTCAGCCGCTCGATCGCCGCGCGCATCTCGTCGGTGGAGCTCTCGGCGAAGACGCTCAGGCTCAGGTAGCCGATCCCCGGCGCCACCATGTAGGCGTAGGGGACGGACTGCACGTGGATCTCGTCGCGCACGATGGTGAACTGCATCGGCTGGTCGACGCCCACGCGGCGCACCTTGAGCTGCACCGGCGTCCCCTTCGGCCCGCGCAGCACCTTCACCGCGAAGTCGTCGGTCCACCCCTTGGCGTCCTTGCCGTCGATCTCCAGCAGCTGGTCGCCCACGCGGATCCCCGCCTTCTCGGCCGGGGTGCCGGGGAGGACGCCCACCGCGGTGATGTACCCCTCGTGGCTGGAGATCTGGATCCCCAGCCCGCCGTACTCGCCCGAGGTCTGCAGGTGCAGCTGCGCGTACTCGTCGGCCGTCATGAAGACGGTGTGCGGGTCGCCCAGCTCCTGCAGCATCCCCTCGATCGCCTTCTGGTACAGGTCGCTCTCGGAGTGCTCGTCGACGTAGCGGCTCTCGACGAAGTGCAGCACCTCGTCGAAGATCCGCGCGCGCTGGAAGACGCTCTCCTGGCCGCCGACGCCCCGCTGCAGGAGCCAGCCGCCCGACACCAGGGCGACGCCGGCCACCAGCGCGGGCGCCACCACGGTACGCTTCAGTCTCATTCGGCCTCCGAATTTCTCATCAGCTGGGGCTCCGCGCACAGACCACGGTGCGGAGCGCGGCCGCTTGATAAACCCGCTTCCCGCAAAAGTTTCTGATCCCTCCGGGCACTTCTCGCGACCGGCAAGGAACGGGCCGGTGCGCCGCGCCGGATCAGCGGATACCGGTTGCTGCGTAGATGATACGCACGAGCGCGCGCGGGGGGTAGGCCCTCACCCGGCGCCGCTACCGCGTCGCCACCCTCTCCCAACCCCGGGAGAGGGTACTTTACGGGCCCGCGCGCGATCCTGAGTCCCCGAGTCCCAAGTCCGTCGTACTTCCGTACTTCCGTACTTTCACACTTCGCACTTCGCACTCGCCGTCACACCCCCGCCGGCTCCGGCACCCGCGCGGGAACCAGGAAGTGGAACGCCGACCCCTCGCCGGGGCGGCTCTGCACCCAGATGCGGCCGCCGTGCGCCTCCACGGCCAGCTTGCAGAAGGTGAGCCCCAGCCCCGACGAGTCCTCGCCCACGCCGGGGACCTTCAGGCTCTCCCACTTGCGGAAGATCGCCTCGTGGTGCTCCGGCGCGATCCCCACCCCGTCGTCGGCCACGGTGAACTGCACCGAGGCGCCCTCCGAGGGGACCGCCGAGAGCCGCACCGTCACCCCGCGCCCCGCGTGGCGCAGCGCGTTGCCCACCAAGTTGGCCAGCACGCGGCGCAGGAGCCCCTCGTCGGCGCGCGCCGCCACCCCCGCCGGCCCCTCGGCCACCACGCGCGAGCCGAGCTGCTCGGCGCGCACCGTCCAGGCGCCGGCCACCTCGGCCAGGAGCCGCGAGACGTCCAGGTCGCGCGGCTCCAGCTGCACGCGGCTCTCCTCCAGCCGGGTGAGGTCCAGCAGGTTGTCGATGATGCGGAGCGCGTCTTCCCCGCGGTCGCGGGCGTCGCAGAGGAAGCGGCGCTGCTCGGCCGAGAGCGGGCCCAGGTCGCCGTCCACCGCCAGCTCCAGCGTCCCCAGCACCGAGGCCAGCGGGCTCTTCAGGTCGTGCACCACCATGCGGGTGAGGTCGTCCTTGAGCCGCTCCAGCTCCTGCAGCTTGCGGTACGAGCGCTCCAGGGCGTCGCTGGCGGTCTTGAGCTTCAGGAGCGAGCGGATGCGCGCCACCAGCACCGGGCGGTTGAACGGCTTGGTGAGGAAGTCGTCGCCGCCGGCCTCGATGGCCTTGACCTTGTCGTCGGTGTCGGAGAGGGCGGTGACGAAGACGACGGGGACGGCGGCCGTGGCGGGGTCCGCCTTGAGCCGCCGGCACACCTCGTAGCCGTTCATCCCCGGCATCATCACGTCCAGCAGCACCAGGTCGGGCCGGCGCTCGCGGACGGCGTGCAGGGCGGCCTCGCCGCCGTGCGCCCCCAGGACGCGGTAGCCCAGCGCCTCCAGGAGGTCGCAGAGCAGCTCGACGTTGACGGCGTCGTCGTCGACGACGAGCAGGAGCGGAGCGTCGCCCTGCGCGGTCACCGCCCCAGGACCGAGAGCGAGAACGAGAAGCGCCAGAACGGCTCCTCGAACCCCGCCGAGCCGCCCCCGCGCGAGCCGCGCTCCGCGGCCGCGTCGAGGCGCGCCAGCCCGCCAGCCAGCCGGAACCCGGCCCCCGCCGAGACCGCCCGCTCCACCGGGAACTCGTTCCCCTCGGCCGCGCTCCCCCAGCGGAAGGGGAGTCGGGCGTAGCGCGCCCCCAGCCGCAGCGGCGCCGTGCGCCCCAGCAGCGAGAAGCCCTCGTACTCCACCCCCAGCGAGGCCGACATCGCGTCCTGGGCGCCGCCCGAGCCGGCCAGCTCGTCCTCGGCCGCCGACCACCCCACCCAGCGCCCCGAGAGGGCCACCACGGTGTTCTGCGACACGCGGGCGCTGGCGCCGGCATCCACCTCCAGCGGGCGCGGGTAGCTCTTCTCCAGCGCCTCGCCGGTGGTGTCCTGGCTCTCGGCGGTGATCTCGCCGCCGCCGGTGACGGAGCCGGCCAGGGTGAGCGCCTCCAGCGGCCGCCAGCGCACCCCGGCCGAGGCCCCGATCCCGCCGTAGCGGTAGGTGACGCCGCTCCGGGCCTCGAGGAGCCCCTCGCCCACCCGGCGCACCGCGCTGTCGCGCACCGCGCCGGTGACCACGTCGGCGGCCAGCCCCAGGGCCAGCCGGTCGCTGGCGCGCCACCCGACGCTCGCGCGGAAGCGGGCCAGCGCGCCCGCCGAGATGAAGAGGTCGTTCACCCCCACCCGCCCGCTGGGCAGGTCGAGCGAGTCGGCCACCTCCACCCGCCAGTGCTGGTCCAGGAAGGCGCCGTACCCCACCGAGCCGGTCAGCCGGGCGCCCACGGGGAAGGCCACCTGCAGGTGGGGGAAGCGCACCGTGGTGCCGCTGGTCTCGGCCCCCGGCCCGCTGGCCTCGTAGCGGTCGGGCTGGAAGGTGACCGACACCCCCGGCGCCGGCAGCCCCACGGGGGCCGCGGGGTTGATCAGCGAGAAGTGCGGCTCGGCGAGCCCCACCGTGACGCCGCCCATCCCGCGGGCGCGGGCGTCCAGCGCCTCCACCGGGTAGCCCAGCCCGCGGCTGGAGAGCACCGACTGCGCGGCGGCGGGAAGGGCGGAGAGCACGAGCGCCGCCGCCAGCGCGGGGCCGGCGGCGCGGAAGGAGACGCGGCTCATGGCAGCCTCGGACGGGTCGGCAGCGTGTACACGATGCGCAGCCGCGGCGCGGCCTCGAAGAGCGCCGGCCCGAAGGTGCGCGGCGGGGCCGGCGAGCTGGACGACGGGACCGCCTCGCCCAGGAGCGCGAAGGTGGTGGTGAGGCTGTCGTTGCGCACGGCCGCCGCGCTGTAGGTGGTGATCGGCAGCTCCACCAGGGTGTCGCCGGGCGCGAAGGCGCGCAGCTGCCCCAGCCCCTCCACGGGGTCCAGCGCCAGGAAGCCCAGCGGCGCCCGCCGCCCCAGCTCGGGGTCGGGCACCGTCCACAGGGTGAGCGGCACCGCCTCCAGCGGCTCGAACCCGCCGGGGGTGGGGAGCGGCCGGAAGAGGAGCGACACGCGGTTGAGCAGCACGTCGCGCAGGGGGAGCGCCGCGCACGTCTGGGGCGGCGGGCACCCCGGCACCGTGCGGTCCAGGTCCACCGTGAACACGCTGCGCGCCGCGAAGATGCCGCCCGCCTGCAGCGTCCCCGCCGGCTGCGGCGGGTCGGGGGTGAAGACGAAGGTGCGCTGCACCTGCAGCTGGTCGACCGTCAGCTCGATCGTGGTGTCTCGCGCCGCGCTGTCGGGGCGCGCGCGCACGACGAGCGCGGCGGTGGTGAACTGCACGCGCGTGCCCGGGGTGCCCGCGGCCACCAGGACGCCGGGGTGCCCGTCGGCGCGCACGCGGGCCGCCTCCACCGAGTCGATCTGGAAGGTCACCGAGTCGCCCAGGGCGCCGGGGACGTACGCGAACTGGTCCAGAAGCGGCCCCCGCGTGCCGCCGGGCTCGGTCCAGGGGACCGGCGCGGGCGCGGTGTCGGCGGCCAGCGTCCAGCTCACCGTGGGCAGGTGGAACGACTGGGCCAGCTCGTAGAGCTGCAGCGTGCTCCCCGACGCCGGCGCCGAGGCCGCCGAGTCGGCCAGGATCACCAGCCGCGCCGAGCGGATCGCGAACGGGCGGACGCGGGTGGTGCCGTCCTGCGAGAAGGTGATGCTGTCGGGGAGGGCGAAGCGCAGGAGGGTGCGCGCGTTCAGGCTGCCGCCGTACTGGTTGGCCGCGAGCTGGAAGGCGAAGTCGTTGCGCGAGGCGAAGCCGGTGTGCACGCCCAGCACGTCCAGGAACTCGGCGGCGGGGACGATCACCTCCAGGGTGACCGGCACGCCGCCGGGGAACTCCCCGGGGTCGGAGAGCGTGGGCGACTCGTCCTGGCACGCCGCGGCCGCCAGGGCCGCCGCCAGGAACGCGAGGGGGAAGAAGGCCCGGGGGCGGGCGAGGCTGCGCAGCATCGGTGATCGGTTCATGGGTTGGAGCCGCCCGCGTACACGCGCGGCAGGCGGCCGGTCAGGCCCGTCAGGATCTCGTACGAGATGGTACCCACGCGGGCCGCCACCTCGTCCACGCCGATCTCCCCGGCCCCGTCGCGGCCGAAGAGGGTGGCGATGTCGCCCGCGCGGACGCCGGGGACGTCGGTCACGTCCGCCACGGTCATGTCCATGGAGATGCGACCCACCAGCGGCGCCCTCCTGCCGTTCAGGAGGGCTTCCCCCCCGGCCGGCGCGAGGGCGCGCGGGAGGCCGTCGCCGTAGCCGACGGCCAGGGTGGCCCAGACTTCCGCCCGGCGGGCGGCGTAGGTGGCGCCGTACCCCACCGTGTGCCCCGGCGGCACCCGGCGCACCAGCCCCACCCGGGCGCGGAGCGCGGCCACGGGCTCGGGAACGACGCCCGGCCCCGCGGCGCCGCCGTAGAGGAAGATCCCCGGGCGCACCAGGTCCATCCCGTACCCCCCGCGCCTGAGCGCCGCCGCGCTGTTGGCGCAGTGGAGGAGCCGCCGCGGGGCTCCCTCCGGCTCGGGCGGCAGGAGCGCGAGCGCCGCCCGGAAGCGGCGCACCTGCTCGTCCGTGGGCCCCAGGTCGGGCTCGTCGGCCGAATGGAAGTGCGTGAAACACCCTTCCCAGGCCAAAAGATCCCCGGTGAGCGCGGCCAGGCGCGGCCCCCACTCGGCGGCCGCCCCGGCGGGGAAGCCGGCGCGCCCCATCCCGGTGTCGATCTCGGCATGGAAGGCGAGCCGCTTCCCCGCCTCCCGCGCGCACGCCGCCCAGCGCTCCGCCGCGTCCAGTTCGGAGACGGCCAGGGCGAGGCCGGCGCGGGCGGCGCGGGGGTACTCGGCCGGGGGGGCGGGGGCGAAGACGACGACGCGCCCCGCCCACCCCAGCGCGCGGAGCGCCTCTCCCTCGGCCACGGCCGCCACGCCGACCGCCCACGGCCCGTCGGGCGCCAGCGCCTCGCGGACGGCGCCGAGCACGGCGGCGGTCCCCAGCCCGTAGGCGTTCGCCTTGAGCATGGGGACGAGCCCCGCCCCGGGGGCGGCGGCCCGCACGCGGAGCAGGTTGCGCTGCAGGGCGGCGAGGTCCACCTCCACCCAGGCGCGCGACGGGTCGGTTTGCGGATCGGACACAAACTCGGTAGTATAGCCGCCTTGTGACTGGCCCGCAACCCGACTTCCCGTCATCTGTTTCCCCCTCCGGCGGGGTGCTGGACCGCGCCCTGGCGCTGGTCGAGTTCCTCCGCGCGCGCTGCCCCTGGGACCGGGCGCAGACCTCCCTCTCGCTCCAGCCGCACCTGCTCGAGGAGGCCCACGAGGTGGCCGAGGCGATCGCCTCCGGCGACCCCGAGACGCTCTGCGACGAGCTGGGCGACCTGCTGCTGAACCTGGCGTTCCAGGTGGTGATCGCGGAGGAGGCCGGCCGGTTCGGGCGGGGCGACGTGGTCGCGGTGCTGGAGCAAAAGATGCGCCGACGCCACCCTCACCTGTGGGGCGACGGCGAGCCCGAGTCGTGGGAGGAGGTCAAGGCGCGCGAGCGCGCACGGCGCCCCCGCGGGGGCGTGCTGGACGGCCTGGCGGCGGGGATGGACCCGCTGCTGCGCGCCTACCGCATCCAGGAGCGGGTGGCGGGGGTGGGGTTCGACTGGGCGGAGGCGCGCGGGGCGTGGGAGAAGGTGCGCGAGGAGACGGAGGAAGTGGGGCGCGAGCTGGAGGAGGGGCGCCACGAGGAGCTGGAGGAGGAGCTGGGCGACCTCCTCTTCGCGGTGGTGAACCTGGCCCGGCTGGCGGGCGCGCACCCCACGTCGGCGCTGTCGCGCGCGAACCAGAAGTTCTCGCGCCGCTTCGGCGCCCTGGAGCGCCTGGCGGCCGAGCGCGGCGTGGTGCTGGGAGAGGCGACGCTGCAGGAGCTGGACCGGCTGTGGGACGAGGTCAAGCGGGTCGAGCGCGGGGGCGCGCCGGGCCCCCCGCCGGAGGGCGGGGGGTGACACGCGTCTTGCGTGCCCGAGCGGAGTGACGAGAACGCCCCGCAAGGCGTCCTTCGTCCCCTTCCGCGGCGGCTGCCGCGGGCAACCCCGGACATCGAAGGTTCTCGAAACGGATGAAGGTCTTTCTTCGCCTGTCAGGTCGGAAGCGGGCCGCGGCCGGGGGGCGCGCGTGAGCCTGCGCAAGCGCATCGTCCTCACGCTGCTGCTGATCACGGCGATCCTGGTGATCCCGGCGGCGATCGGCCTGTCGGGGCTGTTCCGGCTGCAGAGGATCGCGCAGGAGCTGCGCCTGCGCGACACCCGGGCCGCCTCCACCCTCGGCGAGCTCCGCACCGACCTCGAGGAGCTGCGCTCGGCGCAGGACAACTTCGTGGTGATCGCGACCGGCGACACCGCGGTATTCTGGCGCGGCCAGGCCGACGCCGCGGCGCGCCGGATCGGGGTGGAGCTGGACAGCCTGGCGGCGCGCACGGAGCCCTCTCCCGAGTACCGCCGCGCCGTGGCGTCCGCGCGCCGGCAGTGGCGGGGGCTGGCGGGAGCCGTCCGCCAAGAGCAGGAGCTGATCGGGCGGGGCGAGACGGATGCGGCCGGGACCTTCCGCCAGAACGTGGTGCGGAACGCCTTCGCGACGATGGACGACGCGATCGAGCCGATCTCCGACGCCCTCCAGCGCGAGGGGGAGGCGCGGGTGCAGCAGGCGCAGGAGGTGGCGAGCCAGATCGCCTCGCTCGCGCTGGTCGCGCTGGCCGTGGCGCTGGCGCTCACGCTGCTGGTGGGGTTCCTGATGACGCGGGCGATGCTCCGGCCGATCGAGGAGCTCCGGCGGGGGATGGCGCTGGTGGCGGAGGGCGACTTCGAGCCCGAGGTGCACATCCCCACCGAGCGCTCCGACGAGATCGGCGACCTGGCGCGCTCGTTCCGCACCATGACCACGCAGCTGGCCGAGCTGGACCGGCTGAAGGCCGAGTTCGTTTCGGTGGCCTCGCACGAGATCAAGACGCCGCTCAGCGTGATCAAGGGGTACGTCTCGCTCCTGGCCGACGGGATCTACGGCGCGGTGAGCGACACGCAGCGCCGCACCCTGGCGGCCATCTCCGACCAGGTGGACCGCCTCACCCGCCTGGTGCACCGCCTGCTCGACATCAGCCGCTTCGAGGCGGGGGGCGGCCGGCTGGAGGTGCGCCGCATCAACGTGCGCGACTTCCTGGAGGAGCTGACCGGCGGGTTTCGCGTCCTGGCGTTCCAGAACAAGGTAGACTTCACGGTGAACGTGGCCGACGACGTCCCGGTGAACCTGGAGGGCGACGCCGACCGGCTGAACGAGGTGCTCGGCAACCTGCTCTCCAACGCGTTCAAGTTCACCCCCAGCGGCGGGCGCGTGTGCCTGGACGCCACCCGCGACGGGACGGGGGTGGTGGTGGAGGTGGCCGACACGGGGGTGGGGATCCCGCCGAGCAAGCTGCCGAAGATCTTCGAGAAGTTCTACCAGGTGGACAACGACGCGCAGCCGCGCTCGGTGGGCTCGGGGCTGGGGCTGGCCATCGCGCGCGAGATCGTGGAGGCCCATGGCGGCACGATCGGTGCTGCGAGCGAAGTGGGCAAAGGGACAACGTTCCGCGTCGTGCTTCCCGAGCGGCCGCCCGCGCACGCGGCGGTGCAGCCGGGGCGAACCACCTGACCGGATTGCAGATGAAAGTTCTGGCCGGAGTCGCTGCCGTTCTGCTGTTCGCCGCCTGCGCCACCATGGGGACCGGGGGGAGTGGCGGCCGGAGGGAGCTGTGGGAGTGGGCGCACGAGGCCATGGCGCGCGACTCGTTCCGGGTGGCGGAGGCGTTCTTCCAACGGCTGGCGCGGGAGCACCCGCGCACGCACGAGGGGCACGAGGCGCACTTCTACCTGGGCGTGCTGAACCTGGAGCCGCGCGGCGGAGTGGACCTGCGCGCGGCCGACGAGCACCTGCGGACGTACATCTCCGAGGATCCCCAGTACCGGCTCTACGGCTACCACCACCGCGAGGCCGAGAGCCTGCTCCAGCTCACGCGGCTGATGCTGACTCCCTGCGAGCAGCGCAACCCTCCCCTGGGGTGCCAGACGGTGACGCGCGTGGAGACGCGGCCGAGCGAGCCGGCCACCGCCACCACCCCCCAACCGGCGGCCGGCATCACGGCTGCGGAGGCGGCCCGCCTGCGCCAGAGGATCGCGGCGCAGCAGGACAGCATCGCCGAGTTGAAGGCCGAGCTCCAGCGCATCCGCAACACGCTGGCCCCCCGCACCCCGCGCGACGACTGAGCGGCGGACCAGGAGCCGGCGAGCACAGACGAGCATAGGAGAGGACCCGCCCCCGCGGCACCATGCGCGGGGGCGGGTCTTGCTTGGCCTTCTCCCTGGCGCCTGAGGCGCCCTGTCCCTCGGATTCGCCGGCTGTTCCCTGTTTTCCTGCCGTTCGCGTGAGGGATGCGCGCCCGACAGGGCCGGGACGCCGCCGCCACAGGGGTATCGTGGCGGCGGTGGCCCGGCGCGGTTGGGCACAGTCGTATCGTGCCCTACCGCGCGCGCAGCCCGGCCCGGAGCGC
>DASVWD010000058.1 GCA_036389795.1 Longimicrobium sp. | reverse complement strand
GACTCCGGGTCTGACTCAGGAACGGGCTCTCTCGCACCAATGAGCTTACCGACCTCTTTGCCGACGCCACCCGCCCAATTTATGCTCCCACACCCGTTTCATCCTCCCTGGTCGCGCGCAGCGCGGTGGTAGACTCAGGATGGAATAAATAGCGACCGACGCCCCCGAACCCGAACCACACAAAGACGAATTCGTGCTCCTGCGCCCCGTGGGCCCGTGCGTGTCACGCCACTCGGATCATCCCTTCCTCCTCCCGGTCACGAGCTGGACGAGCTTCTTCAGCGGGTCGTAGTGGCGGTCCACCACCCGTTCTTTCAGCGGGATGATGGCGTTGTCGGTGATGCGGATGCTCTCGGGGCAGACGTCGGTGCAGCACCGGGTGATGTTGCAGTAGCCGATCCCGCCCTCGTCCTTGAGGTAGCGCGTGCGCTCGCCCACGTCCAGCGGGTGCATCTCGTAGACGCCGGCGCGCACCAGGAACGCCGGGCCCATGAAGCGGTCGTGCTTGCCGTGGCTGCGCAGCACGTGGCAGACGTCCTGGCAGAGGAAGCACTCGATGCACTTGCGGAACTCCTGCGGCCGGTCGACCTCGTGCTGCCGCATCCGCCAGGTGCCATCGGGCGCGTCGGGAGAACGCGGCTGGAAGTAGGGGATCGACTTGTTGACCTCGTAGTTCCAGGACACGTCGGTCACCAGGTCGCGCACCACCGGGAACGCCTGCATCGGGGTGATGGTCACCGGCTGGTCGTCGGCGAGGTCGGAGAGGCGCGTCATGCACATCAGCTTCGGCTTGCCGTTGATCTCGGCGCTGCACGAGCCGCACTTCCCCGCCTTGCAGTTCCAGCGCACGGCCAGGTCGTTGGCGCTCTCGGCCTGGATGCGGTGCACGGCGTCGAGCACCACCATCCCCTCGGAGACCTCGGTCTCGTACTCGCGGAAGTCCCCGCCGCTCGCGTCGCCGCGCCAGATGCGGAAGCGCCGCGTGCGCCGCGCCGCCTTCACGTCCTGCGCCGCCTGCGCCGCGGCGAACGAGTCCCTCCCGGCCACGGTGCCGGGGTTCACGCTCTCGGTGGTGGTCACGTCGGTGCTGCTCATCCCGCCTCCGGCATTGAGTGCGAAGTGCGAAGTGCGAGGTGCGAAGTGCGAAAGTCGCCGTTCCGGTCCGGAACCTCGCCCCGCGGTGTGTTCTCCCTCTCCCGCGCAGCGGGGGAGGGCCGGGGAGGGGGCACCCCGCTCGCCGCCGCGCCGAAGCCGGTCAGGCCCCCTTCGATCTTCCCCGACCTGCCTCACCCCATCTCCCGGATCACGTCCCCCGACCTCGCGCACCGCGGGACCGGGACGCGCGACTATCCGCACAGCGGCCGCTGCGTGCCCCATTCGGCCAGGTGGCGGGCGCGGTACCGGCCGCCGTCGGGGAGGACCGCGTCGATCCGGAGCGGGACGGGGGAGCCGCGCGCCACCGTCCCGAACTCGACCGTGGCCGAGCGCACCGGCCGGCACGCGCCGCTCCCGGCGCACCAGGCCGCGCTCCCCTCCCCCCCGCCCTCGCCGGGGAGGACGACGCGCGCGCCCGACAGCTCGTCCTCGCCCTTCCACACCGAGATCCGCAGCCGCGGGCTCTCGCCACCGGCGGAGTAGACCAGCACGTCGACCGCCCGCGCGTCCGTCGGCGCGCAGGAGCGCTCGAGCACGGCCCGCTCTCCCTGGCCTCCCGCGGCCGCCGGGGCGCAGCCGAGCAGCAGCGCCGCCGCCAGGCAGGCCGGCAGCTTGGACCGCGCCGCCGTCACCCCATCTCCTTGATCACGTCCTTCAGCTCCTGGCGCATCTCGGGGATCGGGAGCCGCTCCATCTCCATCCCCCCGTCCGCGCCCCTGCGCACGGCGATGTTGAAGGTGCCCTGCGCGGGGTCCTTCTCGGGGAAGTCCTCGCGGAAGTGGCCGCCGCGGCTCTCCTTGCGCTCCAGCGCGGAGAGCACGATCGCCTCGCTCACCGTGAGCAGGTTCGGCAGGTCGAGCGCCGTGTGCCACCCCGGGTTGTACTCGCGGTTGCCGGTCACCCCCGCGCGCTCCGAGCGCTCGCGCAGCGACCCCAGCTCGTGCACCGCGCGGCGCATGTCGCCCTCGTTGCGGACGATGCCCACCAGGTCCTGCATGACGTCCTGCAGCGCGGCCTGCACCTGGTACGGGTTCTCCGCCGCGGAAGGGCGCTCGAAGGGGGCGACGGCGCGGCGCGCGGCGTCGGCCACCTGCTCGGGGTCGAAGTGCCCCTTCGGCGCGTCCTTCGCGAAGAGCGCCGCGTGCTCGCCCGCGCGCTTGCCGAACACCAGCAGGTCGGAGAGCGAGTTGCCGCCCAGGCGGTTGGCGCCGTGCAGCCCCGCCGCGCACTCGCCCGCGGCGAAGAGGCCGGGGACGGTGGACATCTGCGTGTCGCCGTCCACCCGGATCCCGCCCATGATGTAGTGCGTGGTGGGCCCCACCTCCATCGGCTCCCGGGTGATGTCGATGTCGGCCAGCTGCTTGAACTGGTGGTACATGCTGGGGAGCTTCTTCTTGATGTGCTCCTCGGCCTTCGGCAGCCGCTCCTTGATCCAGGCGATGTCGAGGAAGACGCCCCCGTGCGGGCTCCCCCGCCCCTCGCGCACCTCGCGCACGATGCAGCGCGCCACGTGGTCGCGCGTGAGCAGCTCCGGCGGGCGGCGGGCGTTCTTGTCGCCTTGTGTGTAGCGCCACCCCTCGTCCTCGCTGTCGGCCGTCTGCGCCCGGTAGTTGTCGGGGATGTCGTCGAACATGAAGCGCTTGCCGTCGCGGTTCTTGAGCACGCCCCCCTCGCCGCGCACCCCCTCGGTCACCAGGATCCCGCGCACGCTGGGCGGCCATACCATCCCGGTGGGGTGGAACTGCACGAACTCCATGTCGATGAGGTCCGCCCCCGCGTGGTACGCCAGCGCGTGCCCGTCGCCCGTGTACTCCCAGCTGTTGCTGGTGATCTTGTACGCGCGGCCGATCCCCCCCGTGGCCAGCACCACGGCCCCGGCGCGGAAGAGCTGGAAGCGCCCCCGCTCGCGGTCGTAGGCGAAGGCGCCCGCCACCCGCTCGCCGTCCTTGAGCAGCGTGGTGACGTTGGTCTCCATGTAGACCGCGATCCCCTGGTGCACCCCCTTGTCCTGGAGGACGCGGATCATCTCCAGGCCCGTGCGGTCGCCCACGTGGGCCAGGCGCGGGTAGCGGTGCCCGCCGAAGTTGCGCTGCAGGATGCGCCCGTCGTCGGTGCGGTCGAAGAGCGCGCCCCACGCCTCCAGCTCGCGCACCCGGGCCGGCGCCTCGCGCGCGTGCAGCTCGGCCATGCGCCAGTTGTTGAGGTACTGCCCCCCGCGCATGGTGTCGGCGAAGTGCACGCGCCAGCTGTCGCGGTCGTCCACGTTGGCCAGCGCGGCGGCCACCCCGCCCTCGGCCATCACCGTGTGCGCCTTCCCCAGCAGGCTCTTGCAGACCAGCCCCACGCTGGCCCCCATGGCGCTCGCCTCGATCGCCGCGCGCAGCCCCGCGCCCCCGGCGCCGATCACCAGCACGTCGTGCTCGTGTACCTGATGCTGATCCATCGGCTTTAGAAGATCCGGAAGTCGGTGATCACGCCGCGGGCCACGAGCCGCACGTACAGGTCGGCGATGCAGACGAACACCAGCGAGGCCCAGGCCCAGTTGCCGTGGCGGAGGTTGAACCAGGTGGAGCGCTTCCACGCCGCGTGCCGCGCCTGCCCGAACCGGCTGCAGTTCGTGCAGTCGACGCTGCCGCCCACCAGGTGGCGGAAGGAGTGGCAGCCGAAGAGGTAGCCCGAGAGGAGGACCACGTTGACGAGCAGGACGAGCGTCCCCACGCCCACCCCGAAGCCGTCGGGGAAGAAGAACGCCTTGAAGGTGTCGTACCAGAGCCAGAGCAGCACCGGGATCGACAGGTACAGGAAGTAGCGGTGGAAGTTCTGCAGGATGAGCGGGAAGAAGGTCTCCCCGCGGTAGCCCTTCCCCCACGGCTCGCCCACCGCGCAGGCGGGCGGGTCCATGAAGAAGGAGCGGTAGTAGGCCTTGCGGTAGTAGTAGCAGGTGGCGCGGAAGCCCAGGATCACCCCCATCATCAGGATGGCGGGCGAGAACGGCCACCACGACAGCCCCAGCACCCGCACCTCGTCGGGGCAGGCGTCGGTGATGCAGGGCGAGTAGAACGGCGACAGGTACGGCTCGTGGAAGTAGTCGCGGCCCTGGAAGATCGCCCAGGTGGCGTACGCCCCGGCCAGGCCGAGGGTCAGCGCGGTGCCGAGCGGTCCGGCCCACCAGCGGTCGCGGCGCAGCGTCTGGCCGAAGCGCGCGGGCGCGGGCGGGGAGACGACGGGGAGAGACGACGACATCGCTCTGGTGCTCCCGGCGGCGGTGCGGGTGCGTGGCCGCCCGGCCGGGCTCGTGCCCGGCGGGGCGGGGGGAGTGCGTGCGGCTCGGATTCAGGCCTGCTAAGGATGGTAAGCGAGGGCGGACCCGGCAAGATGTTCGTCGCTGTCGGGTGGGGCCGGGCGGCCGAAACCGCGGCATCCGCCACACGAAGTCCGCTCCCGCGGACCCCGCCAGGTGATCTGCGCTTCGTTCGGGGCTCGCCCCGCCTTCGGGTCGCCCGCGCCCGGCGAAAACCGGGAGATCGGTCCATCCAACAGGATGCGTCTCCGTCCGGACGGTGGACGGGGCGGACGAACCCTGTGAGCAGAGGTGGATCATGGCGGCAAGCCTGGACGACCTGGTCCCGGATTTCCGGCCGGCGGCGGAAGAGCTCCTCGCCCGGCTGCGCAGCCGCGGGATCGAGATGCGGCCCAACGAGACGCTCCGCGACCCGTTCAAGCAGGCCAGGTTCTGGCGGCAGTCGCGCAGCATCGAGACGATCCGCGAGAGGGCCAGGGAGCTGCGCAGCGCGGGCGCCGGCTTCCTCGCGTTCTGCCTGGAGAGCGTCGGCCCGCAGCACGGACGGCACGTGACCAACGCGCTCCCCGGGCTCTCGTGGCACCAGTGGGGCGAGGCCCTGGACTGCTTCTGGGTGGTGGACGGGAGGGCGGAATGGTCCGAGGACCGGTTCGTCGACGGGGTGAACGGGTTCCGCGAGTACGCCTCCGCCGCGCGGGCCATGGGCCTGACGGCGGGCGGCTTCTTCACGAGCCTCAAGGACTTCCCGCACGTCCAGCTCCGCCCCGCGGCGAACCCCCGGAGCATGTTTTCGCTGCGGGAGATCAGCAACGAGATGGAGCGGCGGTTCGGCTGAGGTGCCCACGCGCGAGGAGCCGCGGATCGTCGGGCTGATACGAGTCCGGCAAAGGCTTTTCTCACGCAGAGTCAGCAGAGTTAGCAGAGAACCCCTCCGCTGACTCTGCTGATACCAGATTCTGCGATCGATTGTGCAAAGAAGATGTCATCCTGAGGGAGCCGCTGCGCCGAACCTGCCCCGGCAACGATGCCTGGCGGCGACCGAAGGATCTACTCACCCCGGAGCGAGGCCGGCTTCTGCGCAC
The DNA here is from genome assembly GCA_036389795.1 of Longimicrobium sp. NCBI lineage: Bacteria > Pseudomonadati > Gemmatimonadota > Longimicrobiia > Longimicrobiales > Longimicrobiaceae > Longimicrobium > Longimicrobium sp. Next base: position 380 of record DASVWD010000058.1, on the reverse strand, counting down.
TGCACCTGGCCACCAGACACGCGGAGTAGATCCTTCGGTCGCGTCCAATCATTGGCGCGGGGGTGAATTCCGCGCGGACGCTCCCTCAGGATGACTTCGTGTGTGGCATGGAATGCACAGTCGGTTTCGGAAGGTGGTATGACTCTGCGTGAGGCTGCTGTTTTCCAGGGATGGAACTACGCGGCGGGCGCCCCTCTCCGGAGCGCCCGCCGTCGTTCGTCCCCGCCTGTCGCGGGTCGGCTCAGAAGCTGTAGCGCAGCCCGAGCTGCACCTGGAACTGGAACGGGTCGAAGCCCAGCGGCAGCTCCTCGGCGAAGCGGTCGTTCACCTCGTAGGTCACCTGCCCGTTCGCGGCCGTGAAGCCGCGCGCGATCAGCAGG
>DASVWD010000057.1 GCA_036389795.1 Longimicrobium sp. | reverse complement strand
ATCACGCGCCTGGGCCTCTCCGCGCGCGCCTACCACCGCGTGCTCAAGATCGCCCGCACCATCGCCGACCTGGACGGCGGCGGCGAGATCACCACCGCCCACGTCTCCGAGGCCATCCAGTACCGCTCGCTCGACCGCGTGCTGGTGGGGTGAGGGTTGGGGCGGCCCCGCTCCGACGGGTCGAGTGCCCGGCGCTCGGTGCCTTCGGCCGAGCTGCACTGCTTTCCATTCGAAAAGTCCCGCCTTGACGATTTGTAACTGCGGGACATATATTCCCCTCCACGCAACGACTCCCGATGAGTTTCGCGCTTCCTCTACCGAACGAGTGGTCGAAGCAGGGCTGGAAGGTGAAAGATTCGCGACGACGAACGGAACGAACCGCCGCACGCGACCATCCTGCGGAAGAGGTGGGCGTGGCGCGTGGGCCTGCGCAGCGGCGAGTTCCTGGACCGCGCGCCGGATCCGCGCGAGGTGCCCGAAGACCTCGCGACGCACGTGTGGGCGAGCCGGAAGAAGCTGCGGATGCGGTGGAACGAGATGTACCCGGAGAACCCGGTCTTCTCCACGGGAGGTGAAGAATGAGCCAGGACCTGCTGCTGGTCGCCGACCGGCACACCGACAAGTGGACCGACGCCGGCTTCCCCGCGCGCCCGCTGCGCTCCGGCGACGACGTTCGCGGCGCGTACCTGCGGGCGGACCGGCGCAGGCCCGTGCTCTGGGTGGCGCGCCGTGCCTGCCAGCTCCGGCCGCTCGCGGAGGAGGGGCGGTCGCTGCGGCCCAACCACCGGCTCCTGCTCCTGAGCGAGGTCGAAGGGCCCGCGCGCGACCTGCTCCACCTGCTCTTCCGGGTCGTGGTCGCTCCCGGGGACGGGGTCCGCCTGCTCCCGCCGGACGAGCTGCAGGAGGTCCTCGCCGCACCGAACCGGGGAGACTACTTCATCGGCGGCCAGGTCGAGCCCTGCACCGAGACCGTGATCCTCTATCGGGGAAACCTGGAGCCGGTGGTGGTCCCGTTCTCCTGGTTCGACCGGCGCGCGCCAGTGCCGCCGCCGGACTTCCACGACTTCGAGGTCACGGACTACGGGCTCACGGTTCGCCTGGGCACGTACGAGGCCGCCACGGACGCGGTGCTGTACATGTTCGATGCGGACTACCGGCGGAGAGCGAAGGAGCGGCAGCTCGAGCAGGACGACTCGTTCGGCGCCTGCCTGCGCCGGCTGCGGCTGATGAAGGAGGTCTCGCGCGACGACTTCCCCGGCGTCTCGGAGAAGCAGATCGCGCGGATCGAGCGGGGAGAGATCGAGCGGCCGCACCGCAAGACGCTGCGGCTGATCGCGGAGCGCCTCGGCGTGGAGCCGGGCGACATCTCCACCTACTGAGCGAAAACGCAGCCGCGGCGAGGACGGGATCGAACGGAGGAGGGGAGAGCGAGACGCCGCTCTCCCCTCCTCTTTCCGCCCCGTCAGTCTCCGACCCTCGTCATTGGCGGGCTTCGGTGGGGCCGCGGTCGGCGCGCTGGAGGTCGGCCAGGCGCTGGCTCTCGCCCACCAGGCGCACGAACTCGGCGCGGTAGCCGCCCGGGTCGTCGGCCAGGGCGCCGCGGGCGAGCTGCAGCACGGAGGGCCAGCTCGCGTTCGCCTTGAACTTCGAGTCGCGCAGCAAGAGCCCCCACTGGGCCACCGCCGCGGCGAAGCGGAAGTCGTCGGAGGTCTGCGCCAGCTCGACGCCGCGGTCCAGCACCGGCTGCTCCACCAGGCGCGAATCGCTCCCGTTCGGCTCCTTGTAGCGCAGCGCCACCGTCAGCAGCTCGTTGCGGTTCCCCGCGGCGCGCGGGCGCGTTTCCTGGTAGCGCAGCGGGGCGGTGCCGCGCACGGGCTCGTCGGCGCCGGCGGGGACGATCTCGTAGAGCGCGGTGACGGAGTGCCCGGCGCCCAGCTCGCCCGCGTCCTTTTTGTCGTCCTGGAAGTCCTCGGCGGCCAGCACGCGGTTCTCGTAGCCGATCAGCCGGTACGCCCGCACCCGCGCCGGGTTGAACTCCACCTGCACCTTCACGTCCTTGGCGATGGTCAGCAGCGTGCCGCCCATCTCGCGCACCAGCACCTTGCGCGCCTCGGCCTCGTCGTCCACGTAGGCGTAGTTGCCGTTCCCGTGGTCGGCCAGCTGCTCCATCTTGGCGTCCTGGTAGTTCCCCGTCCCGAAGCCCAGCACGGTGAGGAAGACGCCGGCCTCGCGCTCGCGCTCGATCAGCCGCACCAGCTCGGCGTCGCTGGAGACGCCCACGTTGAAGTCGCCGTCGGTGGCCAGGATCACGCGGTTGTTGCCGCCCTGGATGAACGCCTCGCGCGCGGTGCGGTACGCCAGCACGATCCCCGCGCCGCCCGCCGTGGAGCCGCCCGCCTGCAGGCCGTCGATGGCGTCCATGATGCGCTGCTTCTCGGAGCCCGGCGTGGTCGGCAGCACCAGCCCGGCGCGGCCCGCGTACACCACGATGGAGACGCGGTCGTGCGGCCGCAGCTGCTCCACCAGCAGTCGCATGCTCTCCTTCACCAGCGGCAGCTTGGCGGGCTCGTTCATCGAGCCGGAGACGTCGATCAGGAACACCAGGTTCCCCGGCGGCAGGCTGCGCCGCTCCATCCGCCGCCCCTGCACCCCGATGTGCACCAGCCGGTGCGCGGGGTTCCAGGGCGCCGTCGAGATCTCGGTGGTGATGGAGAACGGGTGCTCGCCCGCGGGGTCGGGGTACTCGTAGTCGAAGTAGTTGACCAGCTCCTCGATGCGCACGGCGTCGCGCGGCGGGAGGCGGTTCTCCCGCAGGAAGCGGCGGACGTTGCTGTACGAGGCGGCGTCGACGTCGATGCCGAAGGTGGAGAGCGGGCTGGCGGTGACCGCCTGGAACTCGTTCTCCTCGATCACACGGTACCCCTCGCGGTTGAACCCGGCCGTGTCGCCCGGGGCGCGGCGGGCGATCTCCGGCGCGGGCTGCATGAGCGCAGCGGGCGGCGGGGGCGGGGGAGGCGCCATGGGAGGAGGCGGCGGGGGCGGAGGCGGTGGGGGTGGTGGCGGCGGAAGCGTCCTGGCGCAGGCGCCCACGCGGCGAGCGAAGCGCAAAGGAGCAGGGAGGTGGGGAGTCGACGGCTCCGCATGATGCCTTCTCCGTTCGTGGGGAGGTTCCGGCGTGGCTCGGGCCCGGGCAGGGTCGGGCGCGGCCGGTCCGGGGGGCGGGCGCTTCCGGCGCGAAGTCCCGCGCCGCCGCCCGTAAAGTCGTCCGTGGGGCCTGCGCGCGAAGAGTTCCTCGCACGCCGGAAACATGGGCCTGACGTGGGAAGGTGCGCTCCCTCGGGATCGAAGACGGAGCGGCCTTCTCCCACAAATGTCCCGGAGGTATCTATAGCCGGCGCCCGCGCGAGCGCAAGGAGTTTTTCGCCCCGCGTCTCCGGCCCGCATCTTGTAAGGGGCCGGTCCCTGACGCGTCCTCCATCCCCCGTGAAGCGAACCGAACCCAGCGACCCGTGACCCACTCCAACCACCCGGTCCGCCGCCTCGTCCGCCGCCTGCTGGGCCAGCGCCGCACCACGCGCCGCCCGGGCGAGTCGCCGGGGCGCCGCGCCTCCGACCGCGAGCCGTTCCGCTGGGCGCCCGCGCTCAAGATCGGGCTGGCCGTGGCGCTCCTGGACTGGACCGTCAAGCTCCTGGTCGCCCTATCGGTGCCGCTGGACGGCTTCCGCGAGGTGATCGCGGGGCGCGTGGCGCTGTGGCACGTGCGCAACCCGGCGATGGTGCTGGGGCTGTGGGACAACTTCCCGCTGGCGACGCGCAAGGTGATCGCCGTCGTCGCCGCGGTGCTGGCCGTGCTGGTGCTCCTGCAGATCCTGGGGCGCGGGCACCGGCTGCCGCCGCACCACCGGCGCTGGGCGTGGGCGTTCGTGGGGCTGGTGCTGGGCGGGATGCTGGGGAACCTGGGCGAGCGGGTGCTGCATTGGGGCGTTACAGACTACCTCTCGTTCCGTTACGGCGAGTACTGGCTCCCCCCCGGGAACGTGGCCGACCTGGCGCTCTTCGTCTCCTTCTTCCTCGCGGTCCCGGTGGTCGTCTTCGAGCTGATGGGCCGCGCGCGACGGGGGACCCACGCGCGCTCCCTCGCCGCGCCCGACGGGCCCGCGCCGGAGGCCGTGGGCGGCTGACGCGGCCGCTCCCTGCCCGGGTGAAGGACTGCCGCCCGCCTCCCCATCGGAGGCGGGCGTTTTCTCTGATGCAAATCGCAGAACATCTGGCGTCACGCAGAGTCGGCCGAGCCAGCAGCCAAACCCCTCCGCGGACTCTGCCGGCTCTGCGCGAGACGAGTCTTTTTCCGGAGTTCGTACGAGGTGATCCGCTTCCCGCTGGCGCGACCCCTGCGCGGCTGGCGGGGTACGGAGCCCGGGGTCTATCTTCCCGGCTCCTTCAGGCACCGCGAACCGGCAGGCGATGATTCCCTACGAGAAGCGCGAGCGGCTCCGGCAGATCCTCGGCGAGTGCGGCTCCGTCGTGGTCGGCTACAGCGGCGGGGTGGATTCCGTGTTCCTGGCCCGGCTGGCCACCGACGTGCTGGGGTCCGCCAACGTGCTGGCCGTCACGGGGAAGAGCGACAGCGTGGCCTCGTGGATGGAGGACACCGCGCGCGAGGTGGCGGAGGCGTTCGGCATTCCCTGGCTGGAGGTGGAGACGCGCGAGCTCGACGACCCGCGCTACGCCGCGAACCCCAGCAACCGCTGCTACTTCTGCAAGACCGAGCTGTGGGGCCGCCTGGGCGAGCTCGCCCGGAGGCGCGGCTACCGGGCCGTGCTCGACGGCTCCAACGCCGACGACGTGGGCGACCACCGGCCGGGCGCCGTGGCCGCCGGCGAGCACGGCGTGCGCTCGCCGCTGCTGGAGGCGGGGCTCACCAAGGCCGAGATCCGCGAGTGGTCGCGCGAGCTGGGGCTCCCCACCTGGGACCAGCCCGCCGCGCCGTGCCTGGCCTCGCGCCTGCCGTACGGGCTGGCGGTGACGCCCGAGCGGCTGAAGCAGGTGGAGCGCGCCGAGCTGGCGCTGCGCGCGCTGGGACTCTGCGACTTCCGCGTGCGGCACCACGGCGCGGTGGCGCGGCTGGAGGTGCACCCGGCCGAGGTGGCCCGCGCGGCGGAGCTCAGGGCGGAGGTTGACGCGGCGGTGCGCGCGGCCGGCTTCGGGCGGGTGCTGCTGGACCTGCGGGGCTACCGCCGCGGCGCGCTCAACGAGGGGCTCGCCGCGGCGCAGCTCGTCCAGATCGGAGGGAGCGCATGAGCGAGGACGACCGCGTCGCGCGGGCGCAGCGGCTCCTGGAGGGGATCGGGGTCTTCCGGGTCGCGGTGAGCGCCGAGGGCCACGAGCGGGAGATCGCCGCCCTCCAGGTTCCCGCCGAGCTGTGGGAGGAGGTGATGGCGGAGCGGGTGCGCATCAGCGCGCTGGTGACGGAGGCCGGGTTCCGCTACGTGGCGCTCGACCTGAGAGCGGCCGACGAGCCGGCCTGAGCGGGAGATGGCGGACGGCGTCTACCTGGACTACGCGGCGACCTCGGCCGTCCGCCCCGACGCGGTGCTCGAGGCCGTCGCGCGCTACCTGCGCGAGGTGGGCGCCACGCCGGGGAGGTCGGGGCACCGCCGCGCCATCGAGGCGGGTCGCATCGCCTTCCGCTGCCGGCGCGCGCTGGCGGCGCTCTTCGGCGCGCGCGGCGATCCCGGCCGCATCGCCTTCCAGCCGAACGCCACCTACGCGCTGAACGCCGCGCTCCTGGGGCTGCTGGCGCCGGGCGACCGCGTGGTGCGCACCGCGTGGGACCACAACGCCGCCCGCCGCCCCCTGGCCGCGCTCTCCCGCCGCGGCGTGGAGGTGACGGTGCTGGCGGGTACCGCGGACGGCGGCGTCGACCTGGACGAGCTGGAGCGCGCGCTGGCGGCGCCGGGCCGACGCCCGCGCCTGGTGACGTTCCCGCTCGCCTGCAACGTGACCGGCGCCGCGCTCCCGGCGCGCGAGATGGCCGGGCGCGCGCACGCGGCCGGCGCGCTGGTGGTGGTCGACGCCGCCCAGGCCGCCGGCCACCTGGCGATCGACGTGGAGGCGATGGGGGTCGACGTGCTCGCCTTCACCGGGCACAAGGGGCTGCTGGGGCCGCAGGGGACGGGCGGGCTCTACGTGCGCGAGGGCGTCGAGATCGACCCGGTCTTCTCCGGCGGCACGGGGGGCGACTCGCTCCCCTTCGACATGCCCGTGGCGATGCCGGACCGGCTGGAGGCGGGGTCGCTGAACGGCCCCGGGATCGCGGGGCTGCTGGCGGGGGTGGAGTGGCTGCTGGAGCGCGGCGTCGAGTCCGTCCACGCGCGGGAGAGCACACTCAAGGCGCGGCTCTTCGACGCGCTCGGGGCGACGCCGGGGGTGCGCGTCCGCTCCCCGGCGGCGCCCGCGGGGGTGGGGATCGTGACGGCGACGGTGGACGGGATGCACCCCGGCGACGTGGCCGCGCGGCTGGACCGCGAGCACGGGGTGATGACGCGCGCCGGCCTGCACTGCGCCCCCGAGGCGCACGCCGCGCTCGGGACGGCGGAGACCGGCGCCGTGCGCTTCTCCGTGGGCTGGGCGACCACGGACGACGAGGTGGACCGCGCCGCGGCTGCCGTGCGCGCCCTGGCCGCGGAAGCCGCCCGCGAAACCATGGGGGCGGCGGCGGGTAGCTAACCCGGGCGGGCCCTCACCCGGCGCCGCTACCGCGCCGCCACCCTCTCCCGGCTTCGGGAGAGGGTACTTTGCGGGACCGGTGTTGGAACGGGGTTCCCGCAGGGGCGAGGCATGCCTCGCCCGGCCGAGGGTGGCCGCCGCATCGGGACCGGGCGGAGCGGCACGAGCGTGAGGGATGCGCGCCCGGAGGGCCGGGACACGGGCGCGCCGTGGGGTCTGGCGCGACCGTGGCCCGGCGCCGTTGGGCAGCGTCGTTTGCTGCCCTACGGCGCGCGCAGCCCGGCCCGCGAGAGCGGGGACACGCCCAGAGACGCAGTTGCCGTTCGCCGTTCCGATCCATCGAAACCGAGACGAAGCAGGCGAAGCCGATGCGATTCCTACTGGCACTGATCGGGCTCGCGGCCTTGCTGGCGGGCGGGTGGTACTTCCGCGAGCACATCCCCGGGCCATGGCGGAAGAAGGAGCCCGTCGCGGTCTCGCCCGAGGCGGCGCGCTCGGCCGAGGAGAAGCTGGAGCGGCTGCGCAGCGACGGCGAGACGGTGCGCCTGTCGGACGTGGAGTTCACCAGCTACGTGCGCTACCGCTACCAGGACGCCTTCAGCGGGCAGGTCTCCGACCCCGCGGTGGACTTCGAGGGCGACCGGGTGACCGTGACGGGCCGCTTCCCCACCGACCGGCTTCCCGACACGCGGCAGACGCGCGCGATCCGCGAGTTCCTCCCCGACACGGCCGACGTGAAGGTGAGCGGCGGCCTGCGCACGCTGGGGCCGGGCCGCGCCGCCCTGCGCGTGGACAACGCGTCGTTCGCCAGGGTGCCCGTCCCGGCGGACGTGTATCCGGACGTGCTGAAGAGCGCCGGCCGCCGCGACGAGCCGGGGCTGGCGCCCAACGAGTACGCCGTCCCGCTCCCGCCCGGCGTCGGCTCCGCCCGCGTGGAGCGCGGCGAGCTGGTCCTGTCGCCCCCCGCCGGGCGTTGATACCAGGCGAGCCCGTACTCTCGTACTTTCGTACTCACGCACTTTCGCACTCACGCACTCCCGCACCGACCGATAGATGGCCCGCATCCTGGTGGTTGACGACGAGCAGGGGATCCGCAACATCCTGCGGCAGCTCTTCGAGTACGAGGACCACGAAGTCCGCGCCGCCGGCGGCGCCGCCGAGGCGATCGAGCTCTTCCGCGAGTTCCGGCCCGACGTGACGTTCATGGACGTGAAGATGGCGCGCATGGACGGCCTGGAGGCGCTCACGAAGATCCGCGAGGTCGACCAGACCGCCGTGGTGGTGATGATCAGCGGCCACGGCACCATCGACACCGCGGTCGAGGCCACCCGCCGCGGCGCCTTCGACTTCCTGGAGAAGCCGCTCGACACCGAGCGCCTCCTGATCGTGCTGCGCAACGCGCTGCAGCAGCAGGGGCTCCTGGCCGAGAACGCGCGGCTGCGCGGCGAGGTGGAGAGCCGGCACCAGATCGTGGGGCGGAGCTTCGCGCTCAGGCAGGTGCTGGACCGGGTGGAGAAGGTGGCCCCCACCGACGCGCGCGTGCTGATCACCGGCGAGAACGGCACGGGGAAGGAGCTGGTGGCGCGCGCCGTCCACCGCCTCTCCCCGCGCGCCGAGGGCCCGTTCGTGGAGGTCAACTGCGCGGCGATCCCCTCCGAGCTCATCGAGAGCGAGCTGTTCGGCCACATGAAGGGCTCCTTCACCGGCGCCGTGGACGACCGCGCCGGCAAGTTCGAGCTGGCCGACGGCGGCACGCTCTTCCTGGACGAGATCGGCGACATGAGCCTGGCCGCGCAGGCCAAGGTGCTGCGCGCGCTGCAGGAGGGGATCATCACCCGCGTGGGCGGCGCCAAGCCGATCCGGGTGGACGTGCGCGTGCTGGCCGCCACCAACAAGGACCTGGAGGAGGAGATCAAGCAGGGGCGCTTCCGCGAGGACCTCTTCTACCGGCTGAACGTGATCCCGCTGCACGTGCCGCCGCTGCGCGAGCGCAGGGAAGACATCCCCATGCTGGTGCAGCACTTCTCCAGCACGGTGGCGAAGGAGGCGGCGCTCAAGCCCCGCCAGTTCACCCAGGAGGCGGTGGACCGGCTGCAGCGCATGGACTGGCCCGGCAACGTGCGCGAGCTGCGCAACACCGTCGAGCGCCTGCTGATCCTCTCCTCGGGCGGCGTGGTGACGGCCGACGACGTGGAGCTGCTGGTGGGCGGGCACATGAAGGGCGGCGGGCTCTCCGGCGACCTGCTCGGCTGCCGCACCTTCGCCGAGTTCAAGGAGGCGGCCGAACGCGCCTTCATCATCCAGAAGCTGCGCGAGAACGACTGGAACGTCTCCGAGACGGCCCGCCTGCTCGACATGCCCCGCTCGAACCTGTACAAGAAGATCGAGCGCTACGAGCTGGTGCGCGAAGGCTGAGCGCCGGGCCTTCCGTGGACGGCGGCTGGGCGGCGTGGGCGGCGGTGGCCGCGGCGTGGATGGTGGGGGCGTTCGGCGGCGGGGCGGCGCTGGCGTGGCTGTACAAACGCCTGTACCCGGGCCTCGCCTTCTACAAGCTGTGGGCGTTCTGGACCGCCGTCCTCGGCGGCGTGGTGGCGCTCCTCCTCGCCTTCGGCGCCGTCGACCTCTGATCAGAGTCCGGCAAAAGAACGGCAAAAGACTGGTCTTCACGCAGAGCCAGCAGAGTTAGCAGAGAAACTCCGCTGACTCTGCTGACTCTGTGTGAGGCCAGAAGTTTTTTATCAGTTCGAGCGTCGGAAAAGACGACGAGGCCGGCCCCGGATCGATCCCGGAGCCGGCCTCTTCGTCGTGCACCGCGGCGTGTCGGCTCAGTAGGCGAGCGTCACCGACGGGGTGCAGTTCTGGCTGGCGGACGGCGTGGTGATCGTCTGCGCCGCCGGCCCCGCCGAGACGTCGGCCTGCGACGACGACTTCACCCGGATGTCCACGCTCCCGCTGGAGTCCGTCCACCCGCTGGCGCGCCAGTTCGTCCCCTCCACCTCCACCAGCTCGTTGGCGCGCGGGGCGCCGCCCAGGTCCTCCACCTTCACCGTGATGCAGGTGGTGATGAGCGGCTGGTCGGCGTTCCAGGGCCGGTCCACCGACGGGACCCTCGCCTGCTGCGTGCCGTCGGGAGCGGGCGGGGCGTCGCCCGTGCGCACCCACGTGCCCGTGCTGGTGTCGAAGCGGTACAGCCCCCACGTGGCCACGGCGCCCCCGTCGCGGTCGGGGAAGCTGATCTGCACCTGCTGCCCCGGCGCCACGCTGACCTGCGCGTTCTGCGCGTTGGTCACGAACACGTCCACCATCCCCGCCGTCTCCAGCTGCGACGCCGTCCCGTCCGCCTCGGTGGCGCTGAAGTCGCCCGGCGCGGCGGCCAGCTGCCCCTCGGCCGCCGGGTCGTAGTAGGTGACCTGCACGGTGACCGACTCGCCCGGCTTCACCCCCGCGAACGCGTTGGGCGGAATCGTCACGCGCCCGCCGCCCGCGAACGCCACCACCCCGCCCGCCGCTGCGTCGATGCGCACGCGCGGCCCGCGGCGCAGCACCCGGATCTCGCGGGAGAGCGTGGCCCCCGGGACCACCCGGTAGATCGCCGTCGTGGAGGCGTAGCCCTCCGCCGTCACCGTGGCCGCCAGCCGCTCGGCGGCCGGCAGCCCCGCGAGGACGAACTCCCCGCCCGCGCCGGTGACCGCCGAGGCCCCCTCGGGGGTGCTCACGCGGGCGCCGGGCACCGGGACGCCCGACACGTCCAGCACGCGCCCGGCGATCGCCCCGCTTCCGACCGTCTCCGCCATCACCGCCCCGCCGGGAACCGAGGTGAGCTCCCGCTCGCACGCGGCCGCTCCGCCGAGCACCAGCCCCGCGAGCAGGGCGAGACGCCACACCGGCCGGATCTTCCTGGTCATCGCAGACGGACCCATCGGACCACCTCCTAAAAAATGATTGGAAAAGTTAGTGCGCGGATAATGGTAATCAGAACGTGCCGGTTGCGCCACCCCATTTGTTTACGTGCAGATTTCTAACAGGATCTTCGTTGTCTCCCAATGGTGCGGATCATTTCTCCTGTGGATTCTGACGTAGATGGGATGCAGAGCAGGTCTTTGGACGGGTTTGGTGAATGAAGGCAAGGTCCGTTAAGGGGCGGGCTCGAAGAGTGGCAAGAGGATTTGGGCCGTCCCCGCCGCGCCTCACGCCGCGTCCCCGCTCCCGTTCCCCCGGCCCCCGTTCTCCCCGCGCAGGTCGAGCAGGAGCGCCGCGCTCGCCGCCACGCCGATGCGCTCCAGCGTCTCCAGGTCGGCGGGGGTGAGCACCGCGGCGGGGGACCGGCCGGCCCCGCCCGTCACCAGCGCGCGCAGCCGCTCGCGCAGCTCGCCCGGCGAGTCGGCCAGCGCGCGCTCGAACTCCGAGCGCGGCTCCAGCGAGGCGGGGCGCACGCTCCCGCCGCTGAGCGCCGCCTGGACGGGGGAGGCGCCCTCCTCCCCGTCGCCCGCGCACTCGCGCAGGAGCGCGCCCGCCACCGCGTCCAGCCGCCTGCGCCCGAGCTCACGGTCGCCCTCGCCCATGCGCGCCAGCAGCTCGCCCAGCCGCGCCCGGCCGCCCCGATCCGCCTCGTGCGCCAGCAGGCCGAACACCAGCCCCAGGAACGCCGCGCGCGACTCGTAGGCGGGGTTCGGCCGCCCCAGCACCGGCTCCTCGTCGCCCTCGCCCGCCTGGTTCAGCCCCGCCAGGATCTCCTTCCCCGCCTCGGCGGCCTCGGCGCCCGTGGTGCGCCGCAGCGGGATCTCGCGCAGCAGGAGCGCGGCCGCGAACGCCACCCCCGCGATCGGCACCGTGGCCACGAACACCGGGTGCAGCGCCGCCGCCAGCGCCTCGCGGAACGCCTCCAGCACCGCGGGCGGCAGGTGCCGCATCAGCTCCGGGTTCAGCACCGCCCCCGCGCCCTCGCCCGCCGCCCCGGCGGGGAGCGCCGCCCCCGCGCCGCCCGCCGCCAGCCGCTCCAGCTCGGCGGCCAGCCGCGTGGACATGATCGTCCCCAGCACCGCGATCCCCACGCTGGAGCCGATGGAGCGAAAGAGCTGCGTGGCTGCCGTGGCCACCCCCAGGTCCTCGCGCGCCACCGCGTTCTGCACGACCAGCACGAACGTCGGCATCGCGGTGCCCAGCCCCAGCCCCACGAACGCCATGTTGCGCACCAGCGCGCCGTACGAGGTGGAGCGGTCCATGCGCGCCAGCAGGAAGAGCCCCGCCGCCATCAGCGCGATCCCCAGCAGCACCGGCGCCTTGTAGCGCCCCGTGCGCGAGATCACCTGTCCCGAGAGCGCGCTCATCGCCACCATCGAGAGCATCATCGGCGTGAGCACCGCGCCCGAGCCGGTCACGCTCCTGCCCATCACCCCCTGCACGTAGACGGGGATGAAGTAGATGGCGCCGAACATGGCCATCGCCACCGCCATGTTCGCCACGTTGGCCGCGGTGAAGATCCCGTTCCTCCATAGCCTGAGCGGCAGCACCGGCTCCGGGGCCCTGGTCTCCACCCACACGAAGAGCGCGAGCGACGCCGCGCCGACGGCGTACAGCCCGACGATCGTCGGCGAGCCCCACGGATGCTCGGTGCCGCCCCACACCGTGGCCAGGAGCGCGCAGGTGAGCCCCACCGAGAGGGTGACGAAGCCCGCGTAGTCGATGCGGTGCGGGCGCCGCTCGTGCCCGAGCCGCATGAAGGGGACGATGAAGCCGAGCGCCACCAGCCCCACGGGGATGTTCACGAAGAAGAGCCAGCGCCACCCCAGGTGGTCGGTGATCGCCCCGCCCACGAACGGCCCCACGATCGACGCCAGGCCGAAGACGCCGCCCATGAGCCCCTGGTACTTCCCGCGCTCCCTCGGCGGCACCAGGTCGCCGATGATGGCCTGCGACAGGGGCATCATCGTGCCCATCCCCAGCCCCTCCAGCACCCGCGCGACCATGAACGTGCCGAAGCTCCCCGCCAGCCCCGCCACCAGCGACGACGCCATGAAGACGCCGATCCCGGCCACGTAGAACGCCTTGCGCCCGTACAGGTCCGAGAGCTTCCCCACCACGGGGACGATCACCGTGGACGCCAGCAGCGCCGACACCGCGATCCAGGAGTAGTGCTCCATCCCGCCCAGCTCGGCCACGATGCGCGGCATCGCCGGGGCGATGATCGTCTGCGCCACCGCCGCCAGCAGCATCCCCAGCATCAGCCCGGCGAACACCGTCCGCACGCTGGTCTCGCCCGCCGCGCCCGCGCTCCCTCCGCCCGTCTTCCCGTCCATTCCCTCGCCCCGTCCTTTCGTCCGACGTCGAACCGCGGATGGCACGGGCAATTCGCGTGCAGCAACCCGCGTTTTCTTCCGCCGTGCGGCGTTCCCGAAACGAGAGCCGCCCTCCGCGCCTGGCGCGCGGAGGGCGGCTGGATGCTGCTGCCGACGTCGGGAAGCGGGCCGCGAGGGGCCGCCGGGCGGGCTCCGGCGTCGATCGCGGCTTACGGCTCCGGATCCGGCGTCGACTGCGTGTCGGGCGTGGCCACGTACTCGGTTCCCGTCTCCGGCTCGTACTCGAAGGTCTCGTACTCGAGCCCGCCGGTGGACCCGCTCCCGTACCCGGACTGCACCGAGTCCTCGGGCGTAATCGGCGGAGGCGGGGGAGGAGGCGGAGGCGGAGGAGGAGGTGGCGCCGGGGCGGTGAGGAACGCGGGGCCGCCCGGCGCCAGCGCCTCGTCGGCGCTCGTGGCCGAGCCGGAGCAGGCGGCGGCGACCGAGAGCGCGGCGAGCGCGCCGAAGCAGAGCAGCGTGGGGCGGGCGTGGAACTGCATGGGTCCTCCTCCGAACGCGTGGACTTGGGGCGGCGGTGGAGTCCGGCGGCCGCCCGGTGAGCGCCATTCATCATCACACTTTATCCGACGCTCTGTCAACCTGAATGTCCATGCGCTGAGCCCAAGAGAGCGCAACGGGCCCATCTCCGCAGACGGGCGGAGCGCGGAGTCCGCGCGGAGTGGGTTGGCGCGGGGCGGGGGAGCGGGTTAGATTCCCGCCGCCTCGATCCGAGAGCCGGGCGGCTGCCGCGTCCCGCCTCCCGCACTTCCGCACCCACGCACTCGCGCACTCCCCATGTCGGAAACCTTCAAGAACTACATCGGCGGCCGCTGGGTCGAGCCGTCGACGGGCGACTATTTCGAGAACCGCAACCCGGCCGACCAGCAGGACCTGATCGGGCTCTGGCCGCGCTCGGGGCGCGAGGACGTGGACCGCGCCGTCGAGGCCGCCTGGAAGGCGTTCGACGGCTGGCGGACGACGCCAGCGCCCGAGCGGGGGAGCCTGCTCAAGCGCGTGGGCGACCTGCTCACCGAGCGCAAGGACGAGATCGCGCGCGCCGCCACCCGCGAGATGGGCAAGGTGCTCACCGAGACGCGCGGCGACGTGCAGGAGGGGATCGACACCGCCTACTACGCGGCCACCGAGGGGCGCCGCCTCTTCGGCCACACCGTGCCGTCGGAGCTGCGCAACAAGTGGGCGATGAGCTACCGCCGCCCGATCGGCGTCTGCGGGCTCATCACCCCCTTCAACTTCCCGCTGGCCATTCCCACCTGGAAGATGTTCCCCGCGCTGGTGTGCGGGAACACGGTGGTGATCAAGCCCGCCGAAGACGTCCCCCACACCGTCAGCCTGCTGGTGGAGGTGCTGGAGGAGGCGGGGCTGCCGCCGGGCGTGGTGAACCTCGTCCACGGCTACGGCGAGGAGGTGGGCGCGGCCATCGTCGAGCACCCGCGCGTGCCCGTGATCTCCTTCACCGGCTCCACCGAGACGGGGAAGGTGATCGGCCGCGTCTGCGGCGAGATGCACAAGCGGCTGTCGCTGGAGATGGGCGGCAAGAACGCGCAGATCGTGATGGCCGACGCCGACCTGGACCTGGCGCTCGACGGCGTGCTCTGGGGCGCCTTCGGCACCACGGGGCAGCGCTGCACCGCCACCAGCCGCCTCCTCCTCCAGGACGAGATCCACGACGAGTTCATCGGCCGGCTGGTGGATCGCGCGAAGGGGCTCAAGCTCGGCTACGGGCTGGAGGACGGCGTGGACGTGGGCCCGCTCATCAACGAGCCCGCGCGCGACAAGGTGGAGCGCTACGTCTGCATCGGGCGCGAGGAGGGCGCCTCGCTGGAGCTGGGCGGCGAGCGCCCCGCGGGCGACGGGGTGGACCGCGGCTTCTTCTTCCGCCCCACCATCTTCACCGGGGTCAGGCCCGGCTCGCGGCTGGCCACCGAGGAGATCTTCGGCCCCGTGCTCTCGGTGCTGCGCTTCCGCGAGGCCGACGAGGCGTTCCGCATCAACAACGAGGTGAAGTACGGCCTCTCCAGCTCCGTGTACACCCGCGACGTGAACCTCTCCTTCCGGGCCATGCGCGAGCTGGACAACGGCATCACCTACGTGAACGCCCCCACCATCGGCGCCGAGGCGCACCTGCCGTTCGGGGGCGTCAAGCAGACCGGCAACGGCCACCGCGAGGGCGGCTGGGAGGTGTACGAGTTCTACTCGGAGACCAAGGTGTGTTATCTTGACTACTCCGGGAAGCTGCAGCGCGCCCAGATCGACAACTACGACGCGGCGCCGTACTGACCGAAAAGTGCGAAGTGCTGAGTGCGAAGTGCTTCAACGGCCCGGTGCGGGTACGAAGCGTCGGGCGGCTGGGTTTCCCGAGCACTTCGCACTTCGCACTGGCAGTTCCGGAACGGGTCCCTGCCTTGCGTGTACCGACCCGCCGGGGCGCCTCCGCCCGGAGGCGCCCGTCCGCAGTGCCCCAGCCCCTACGAGCATGGACCAGCCCATCCCCGCCCCGGGCTCCGAGCCCCGCCCGTCCCGCCTCTCGGCCGAGAGGGCGGACATGGAGCGCCGCAAGACCGCCGACGAGACCCGCGGGTCCATGTCCACCGGGCGGTGGATGTGGGAGTGGACCAAGGCCATCAGCACGGCCATCGTGCTCTTCCTGGTGATCCGCACCTTCCTCTTCGAGGCGTTCAAGATCCCCACCGGGAGCATGGAGGGCACCCTGCTGGTGGGCGACTTCCTGCTGGTCAACAAGGCCGTCTACGGGGCCGAGCTCCCCATCACCCACACGCGCCTCCCCGCCTTCTCGCACCCCCGGCGCGGCGACGTGGTGGTGTTCCTGCCGCCCCACGACCCGCACCGCAACTACGTCAAGCGCATCGTGGGCGTCGGCGGCGACACGCTGGAGATGAAGGACAAGGTGCTCTACCTGAACGGCGTGCGTCAGGTGGAGCCGTACGTCCGCCACACCGACCCGCTCACCGACCCGCCGCACGAGGAGATGTTCTGGCAGGTGGAGTACCTGGTCGAGCGCCCCCGGCACTGGTCCGACTACCGCCCCACCCGCGACAACTGGGGCCCCCTCGTGGTGCCGACGGGGAAGTTCTTCGCCCTGGGCGACAACCGCGACAACTCCGAGGACTCCCGCTTCTGGGGCTTCCTCTCCGCCGACGCCGTCAAGGGCCGGCCGATGTTCGTCTACTACTCGTTCGAGAAGGACATCTCCAACCCCCTGTCGTGGATCACCGACGTGCGCTGGAGCCGCATCGGCGAGCTCATCCACTGAGGCTCCTCCCGCCCCGCCGGAGCGGTCAAGGCGGTGCAATGGCAACGCGGGTTTTTGCACCCGCCGCGCTCCCCGGGGGAATTCCCGGGGGGAGGGCTTGACACCATGGGGGCGGGCCTGCGATGTTCCAGCCGGTGATCCGGCCCCGGGGGAAGTCCCCGCCTCGCTCCGGCGGCCGTGCGTCTCACCCGGAGCCCGTCTTTCGGTCCCGTCCGGTCGCCAGCGCCAACCCCGCGCAGTTTCCTCCCGGATCTCCATCGAAGCTGCCGTCCCTGTTCCGTGAGCCGGAGCACCCCATGACGTTCAGCCCGCCCAAGAAGATCGCAGCCGAGTCGGAATCGCTGGACCAGTACCTCCGCGAGATCAGCGCCTACCCGCTCATCGACCGCGACGAGGAGGGGAACCTCGCCCGGCGCATCCGCGACGGCGACGGCGACGCGCTGGAGAACCTGGTCCGCTCCAACCTGCGCTTCGTGGTGGCGGTGGCCAAGAAGTACCAGAACCAGGGCGTGTCGCTGGCCGACCTCATCAACGAGGGGAACATCGGGCTGATCCGCGCCGCCCGGAAGTTCGACGAGACCAAGGGGATCAAGTTCATCTCCTACGCCGTGTGGTGGATCCGCCAGGCGATCCTGCAGGCCCTGGCCGAGCAGTCGCGCATCGTGCGCGTCCCCCTCTCGCGCGCCGGCGCCGTGCACCGCATCGGGCGGCGCTCCTCGGCCATGACGCAGGAGCTGGGGCGCGAGCCCACGCTGCAGGAGATCGCCGAAGAGCTGGACGTCCCCGAGGACGAGATCAGCCACGCCCTGGCGATGTCGCAGGTCTACCTCTCCCTCGACGCACCCCTGGTCCCCGGCGAAGACGGCCAGCTCCTCGACTACCTCTCCGACCAGTTCTCCCCCGGCCCCGACGACGAAGTCTACGAGCACGCGCTCAAGCGCAGCATCGACGACGCCCTCTCCACGCTCACCGAGCGCGAGGCCAAGGTGCTGCGCCTGTACTTCGGCCTGGGCGACACCGAGCCGATGACGCTGGAGCAGATCGGCGAGAGCTTCGGCATCACCCGCGAGCGCGTCCGGCAGATCAAGGAGAAGGCGCTGCTCCGGCTCCGCCACCAGTCCCGCGCCCGCTTCCTCGAGACCTTCCTCCAGTAGCGTTTTCGCGCCTTCCGTCCGGCCGCTGGCCGCTTCGTCGCGGAGCCTTCCGCGACGGTCGTCCGGAGTGTAAGTTCCGGGTCGTGCGTTCGACCCCGGCACCCGGAGACCTCCATGGCCACGAAGAAGAAGCCCCTGCGCGAGATCCTGCCGCCGCCGTTTCCGCCCACGCACTTCACCCCTGAAGAGGCTCGCCGGGCGGTTCTGGAGGTGATGGAAGAAGATCGCCTGGCCGAGGAGGCCGCCGCGCGTGCTGCGGCACGAGACCGGCGCAAGGGTGGCCGCGACCGGAGTGCCGCCTAGCGCATGCCCTACGAACGAAACGTCTTCATCAACTGTCCGTTCGACCACGAGTACCACCGGCTGTTTCGGGCCCTCGTGTTTGCGGTTCAGGACTGCGGCTTCATACCGCGGTGCGCGCTCGAGGTCGAAGACGGGAGTGAAGTTCGCATTCACAAGATCGTTCGAATCGTCGAGGAGTCGAGGTACGGCGTGCACGACATCTCGCGCACGGAACTGGATGAAGGCTCGCGTCTTCCCAGATTCAACATGCCGCTGGAACTCGGTCTCTTTCTTGGTGCGAAGCACTTCGGCGACTCGAAGCAGCGCGTGAAAGCCTGCATCATCTTCGACCGGGAGCGCTACCGCTATCAGGCTTTCTGCAGCGATATCGCGGGACAGGACATCCGCGCCCACGGCGGCGACGAGGCGGAACTGATCCGTTGCGTGCGGGACGTGCTGGTGACCTGGAGCCCGCCCCGGACGTTGCCGGGCGGGAGCGTCATGTACGAGAGGTACCTGCGCTTCATGGAGCGGCTCCCTCGTCTGGCGAGAAGGGTCGGGCTCCGGGCGGAAGAACTGACCTTCCAGGACCTGGTGGGCCTCGTCACGCAGTGGCTCTCCGCGAACCCCGCGTGACGTGGACCGGGACGGCCGCCGCGGGTTGACACGCGGCGGCCGTTCCGCTATTCTACCCGTCTGTCCCGACCACGCCTCGTCCGCCTCGGGCCCGCCGGGGCGGTGATTTTTTCATTACTTCCAGCGCCGGCGCGTGGCCGGCGGCAGGCGCGCCCGGTGGGGTGCGCCGAACGCGGAAAGCCTCATGAAGACGTATTCCGTCAAGGCCGGAGAGATCGAGCGCAAGTGGTACGTCGTCGACGCCGCCGGGAAGGTCCTGGGCCGCGTGGCGACGGAAGTTGCGCGCATCCTCCGCGGCAAGCACAAGCCGACCTACACCCCGCACCTGGACACCGGCGACTACGTGGTGGTGGTCAACGCCGACAAGGTGCAGCTCACCGGGAGCAAGGCCGACCAGAAGACCTACTTCCGCCACACGGGGTACATGGGCCACGAGAAGTTCATCCCCTTCAAGGAGATGCTGGCCAAGCACCCCGAGCGCGTGGTGGAGCTGGCGGTCAAGGGGATGCTCCCCAAGGGCGCCCTGGGCCGGCAGATGCGCCAGAAGCTCAAGGTGTACGCGGGGTCCGAGCACCCGCACCAGGCGCAGAGCCCGGAACCCCTCAACATCGGATCCCGCTAGAGCATGGCCACTGAACAGTTCCACGCCATCGGCCGCCGCAAGACCTCGGTCGCCCGCGTCTACCTCCGCCCCGGCTCGGGGAAGTGGGAGGTCAACGGGCGCGACCTCAAGGACTACCTGCCGCGGCAGGTGCTCCAGCAGTCGGCCACCCGGCCGCTGGCGGCCACCGAGACCGAGGGGCAGTACGACGTGAAGGTGACGGTGAACGGCGGTGGCCTGCGCGGCCAGGCCGACGCCATCCGCCTGGGCCTGGCCCGTGCGCTCCTCAAGGTCAACGAGGAGTTCCGCGGCAAGCTGCGCTCCGAGGCGCTGCTCACGCGCGACCCGCGCGAGGTGGAGCGCAAGAAGCCCGGCCGGCCGGGCGCGCGCAAGCGCTTCCAGTTCTCCAAGCGCTAAGCCGCGGGGCGCTGGCAGGTCGCGCGGCGCGGGCTTTCGTCCGCGCCGCGCGTTTGCCGAATCCGCGGGCACACTCATCCCACACACCGCCCGACGCCGCCCCGGGTGCCGCTCCACGCGGTCGGGGCCCGGCGGATGACGGCGGTGGAGGCCGGGGGCGCGAGACGGCGCTCCCGGGCAAACCCGAATCCACCAGGCTTGAAGCATGGCGACGCAGCCCACCATCCAGGACCTCCTGGAAGCCGGTGTCCACTTCGGACACCAGACGTCCCGCTGGAACCCGAAGATGCGCAAGTTCATCTTCGCGGAGCGGAACGGCATCTACATCATCGACCTCAAGAAGACGCTCCGGCAGATCGAGCTGGCGCAGGAGCTGGTGAAGAACGTGGTCATGCGGGGCGACCGCGTGCTCTTCGTGTGCACCAAGAAGCAGCTCCGCCAGGTGATCCAGGGCGAGGCCGAGCGCAGCAGCTCGTTCCACGTGACGGAGCGCTGGCTGGGCGGGATGCTCACCAACTTCGCCACCATCAAGAAGCAGATCCGCCGGCTGCGCGAGCTGGAGCGTGGCGAGGAGGAGGGCGCCTTCGACTTCTACACCAAGAAGGAGCGCCTGATGCTGAGCCGCGAGCGCGAGCGGCTGGAGAAGTACCTGGCGGGGGTGAAGGACATGGCCCGGCTCCCCGGCGCGCTCTTCGTGGTCGACGCCAAGAAGGAGAAGATCGCCATCTCCGAGGCCAACAAGCTGGGGATCCCGGTGATCGCCATCGCCGACACCAACGCCGACCCCGACGTGCTCACGGTGCCGATCGCCGGCAACGACGACGCGATCCGCTCGGTGAGCGTGATCTCGGCGGCGCTGGCCGACGCCATCATCGAGGCGCGCGCGGCCATGCCGGCCGAGGTGCGCCGCCAGGCCGACGAGGCCGAGGTGACGGTGTACTCCACCGAGACCGGCACCGCCGCGCCGGCCGACCGCGAGGACCGCGGCGGCGCCCGCCGCCGGCCCCGCCGCAAGCGCCGCCCGCGTCCCGACGCCATCGCCAACGCGATCGGCGGCGCGGGCGAGGAGGGGGGCGACGAGGCGTGAGCCCGAGAAGCGCCAACGGCTGACTTCGAGTACCGGGGCCACGGCGCGGCGCGCTCGTGGCCCCGTTTTTTCAGCGCCCCCGGGGCGCTTTCCGACGGACTTACGAACGGACCGACTGGAGCCTGGAAGACGATGAGCACCACGGAGATCTCGGCCAAGGCCGTGAAGGAGCTCCGCGACCGCACCGGCGCGGGGATGATGGAGTGCAAGGCCGCCCTGGGCGAGTCGGGCGGCGACATGGAGCGCGCGATCGACATCCTGCGCGCGAAGGGCGCGGCCAAGGCGGCCAAGCGCGCCGAGCGCGAGACCAGGGAGGGCGCGATCGGCAGCTACATCCACATGGGCGGGCGCATCGGCGTGCTGGTGGAGGTGGGCTGCGAGACCGACTTCGTGGCCCGCACCGAGCAGTTCCAGCAGCTGGTGCGCGACATCGCCATGCACGTCGCCGCGGCCAGCCCCGTGGCGGTGCGCCGCGAGGACTTCCCCGCGGAGCTGGTGGAGCGCGAGCGCGGCGTGTACCGCGAGCAGGTGAAGGAGTCGGGGAAGCCCGAGCACATCTGGGACAAGATCGTCGACGGCAAGCTGGAGAAGTTCTACGCCGAGAGCGCGCTCCTGGAGCAGCCGTTCGTGAAGAACCCCGACATCACCGTGGGCCAGCTGGTCACCGAGGTGTCGGGCCGCACCGGCGAGAAGATCGAGGTGCGCCGCTTCACCCGCTACGCGCTCGGCGAGCAGTGACGGGGGGCGGCGACGCTCGAGCCGCGGAGCTGAAGTACCGCCGCGTCCTGCTCAAGATCTCCGGCGAGGCGCTGGCCGGAGAGCAGAAGTTCGGGATCTCCCCGCCGGTGGTGGACCGGCTCACCGACGAGGTCCGCCGCGTCCACGACATGGGCGTGGCGCTGGGGCTGGTGATCGGCGGGGGGAACATCGTGCGCGGCACCCTGGCCTCTCAGCAGGGGATGGACCGGGTGAACGCGGACTACATGGGGATGCTGGCTACCGTGATCAACGCCCTCGCGCTCCAGGACTGGCTGGAGCGCAAGGGCGTCGACACGCGCGTGCTCACCGCCATCCGCATGGAGCAGCTGGCCGAGCCGTACATCCGGCGCCGGGCGCTGCGCCACCTGGACAAGGGGCGGGTGGTGATCTTTGCGGGCGGCACCGGCAACCCGTACTTTTCCACCGACAGCGCCGCGGTGCTGCGCGGGATCGAGATGGAGGCCGACGTCATCATCAAGGCCACCAAGGTGGAGGGGGTGTTCACGGCCGACCCCGTCAAGGACCCCACGGCCCAGTTCATCCCCGAGATCACCATGCTGGAGGCGATCTCGCGCGAGCTGGGGGTGATGGACGCGGCGGCGCTCTCGCTGTGCAAGGAGAACGACACTCCCGTGGTGGTGCTGAACCTCGACGAGCCGGGCGCGGTGCCGCGCGTGGTCCAAGGCGAGCGGGTCGGCACCCTGGTGCGCCCGTAGAGTGCGAAGTGCGAAGTGCGAAGTGCTGAGTGCGAGGTGCTGGACCGCACGGATCGTATCGCGCTCCGCACCAGGACTCAGCACTTGGCACTCAGGACTTTACTTCGCCCGGTCCTGCGCGGACCCGCTCCCACCTCTCCTTCAAGACCGACCATGCCCAGCCTACAGAAAGCCAAGCAGCGGATGGAAGGCGCGCTCGAGTCGCTGCGCCGCGAGTTCGCCGGGGTGCGCACGGGGAAGGCCTCTCCCCAGCTGCTGGACACCGTGCGCGTGGACGCCTACGGCTCGAAGCTGCCGCTCAACCAGGTGGGGACGGTGTCCGCTCCCGAGCCGCGCATGCTCACCGTGCAGCCGTGGGACCGCGGCCTGATGAAGGAGATCGAGAAGGCGATCCGCGAGTCGGACCTGGGACTCAACCCCTCCAACGACGGGCAGATCATCCGCATCCCGATCCCGGCGCTCACCGAGGAGCGGCGCAGGGAGTACGTGCGGCTCCTGCACAAGCTGGCCGAGGAGGGGCGCGTGGCCGTGCGCCTGGCGCGCAAGGACGCCAACGACGAGATCAAGCACCGCCAGAAGGACGAGGGTCTGTCCGAAGACGACGTGCGGCGCGAGCAGGCCGAGGTGCAGAAGCTCACCGACCAGTACATCGCCAAAGTCGACGAGATGCTCAAGCACAAGGAAGCCGAGGTGATGGAGGTCTGAGCCGCAGTGCGTGAGTGCGGAAGTGCGTGAGTGCGTTTCCCGGCCCCGCCGTTACGCACTTTCGCACTCACGCACTTCTTTTTCATCAACCACTTGCTTTGACAAACCGCCCGGCGCGGTCCATCTTTTCGCGATGCCTTCCGACCTCCTCCAGCAGATCCGCCTGAACGGCGCCGTCCCGCGCCACGTGGCCGTCATCATGGACGGCAACGGGCGCTGGGCGCGCGAGCGCGGCCGCCCCCGCGAGTTCGGCCACCGCGCCGGGATGCGCGCCGTGCGCGAGGCGGTCGAGGCGGCGGCCGACGCCGGGGTGGAGGTGCTCACCCTCTTCGCCTTCTCGCAGGAGAACTGGGGGCGCCCGGCGCGCGAGGTGGCGGCGCTGATGGCTCTCCTGGAGCTGTACGTGCGGCGCGAGCGGCGCGAGCTCAAGGAGAAGGGGGTCGAGGTGCACTGCATCGGCGACCTGGACCGGCTCTCCCCCCGGACGCGCGCGGCGATCCAGGGCGTGGTCGACTTCACCCGCGGCGGCCGGCGGCTCAAGCTGAACCTGGCGATCAGCTACGGCTCGCGCGCCGAGATCGTGCAGGCCGCCCGCAGCCTGGCCGAGCGGGTGCGCGAGGGGACGCTGATGCCGGGGGAGATCGACGAGGAGCTCTTCGCCGGGGAGCTCTACACGGCCGCCGACCCGGAGCCGGACCTGCTGATCCGCACCTCGGGCGAGCTGCGCATCTCCAACTTCATGCTCTGGCAGCTGGCCTACACCGAGCTGTACGTCACCCCCGTGCTCTGGCCCGACTTCACGCGCGAGCACTTCTTCGCGGCCCTCCTCGAGTACCAGCGGCGCGAGCGGCGCTTCGGCCGCGTCCTGGCGACCTGACCCCGGAAACTGACCGTGGCGCGCTCCGAGACTGCGACGCGGACGGCCGTCGCCGCGGTGGGGATCCCCGTTGCCGTCGGCTCCATGTACCTGGGCGGCTGGGCGCTGGCGGCGCTGCTGGCGCTCTCGGCCGTGCTCGCCGCCCGCGAGCTGTTCCGCATGGCCGAGCTGAAGCGGGCGTTCGCGCTCGCTCCCGTCGGCCTCGCCGGGGCCGCGCTCCTGATCGCCGCCGCCGCCGTCGATCCCTCTGCGGGGCTCGACAACCCGCTGGTGGGCGCGGCCGTCGTCGTGGTCCTCCTGGCCACGCTGGCGGCGGCGATCTGGATGCGCGGGGTGGCGGGCGAGCCCCTGCTCTCCATCTCCGTCACCTTCCTGGGCGCGGTCTACCCGGCGCTCCTCCTCTTCGCGCTCTTCCTCCGCCACCTCCCCGGCGTGGAGGGTCCGCTGCACGGGACGGCGATCCTCCTCTTCCCCGTGGTGCTCACCTGGCTCAGCGACACCTTCGCCTACTTCGCGGGGCGGCTGTGGGGGAAGCGCAAGCTGATCCCCAAGGTGAGCCCGGGGAAGACGGTGGCGGGGGCGCTGGGGGCGGTCGTCGGCACCCCGCTCGCGGCGGTGGGGTATTCCCTCTTCCTCGCGCGCTTCCCGGCCTGGCGGATGGGGATCGCCGAGGCGGCGGCGCTGGGCGTCCTGGTCTCGGTGGCGGCGCAGGTGGGCGACCTGGCGGAGTCGCTGCTCAAGCGCGACGCGGGCGTGAAGGACTCCGGGCGGCTCCTCCCCGGGCACGGGGGGGCGCTGGACCGCTTCGACTCGCTCTTCTTCACGCTCCCCGTGGGCTACTTCTTCTTCCGCCTGGTGGTGGGCGCGTGACGTGAAGGGCGTGGCGATCCTGGGCGCCACCGGCTCCATCGGCAAGAGCGCGCTCCGGGTGCTCGACCAGCACCCGGAGCGCTTCCGCGCAGTGGCGCTGACGGCGAATCGCAGCGGCGACCTGCTGCGTAGTCTCGCCGGGCGCTACCGGCCCTCGCTCGCCGTGGTCGCCGACGGGCCGGTCCCCGCGGGGACGGACGGGCCGACCGTCTGGCGGACCGGGCGCGAGGCGCTGCTGGAGGCGGCCACCCACCCCGAGGCCGACGTGGTGCTGAACGCGCTGGTGGGCGCGGCGGGGCTGGAGCCCACGCTGGCGGCGCTCGCGGCGGGGAAGCGCGTGGCGCTGGCCAACAAGGAGTCGCTGGTGTGCGGCGGGCCGCTGGTGCTCGCGGCCGCGCGGGCGGGCGGGGGCGAGCTGGTGCCGGTGGACAGCGAGCACAGCGCCATCCTGCAGTGCCTGCACGGCTCGGCGCCGGAAGACGTCGCCCGCCTGGTGCTGACGGCGTCGGGCGGGCCGTTCCGGGGGGTGCCGCCCGAGCGGCTGGAGGCGGTGACGCCGGCGGACGCGCTCCGGCACCCGACGTGGGACATGGGGGCCAAGGTCACCATCGACTCGGCCACCCTGGCCAACAAGGCGCTGGAGGTGATCGAGGCGCACTTCCTCTTCGGGGTGCCCTACGCGGCGATCGAGGCGGTGGTGCACCCGCAGTCGATCATCCACTCGTTCGTCGAGATGGTGGACGGCTCGGTGCTGGCGCAGCTGGGATTTCCCACCATGGAGCTGCCGGTGCTCTACGCGCTCACCCACCCGGAGCGGCTCCCGTACGCCGCCCGGCGCTTCGACCCGGTGGCGGCGGGTCCGCTCACCTTCGAGCCGGTGCGCCGCGAGTGCTTCCCGGCGTTCGGGCTGGGGGTGGAGGCGGGGCGCGTCGGGGGCACGGCGCCGGCGGTGTTCAACGCCGCCAACGAGGTGGCGGTGGCGGCGTTCCTGGCCGGGCGCCTGCCGTTCCCGGGGATCGCCCGCGCCATCCAGGCCGCGCTCGAGGCGTGGCCGGGCGGGCGGGCATCCTCGCTGCAGGAGGTGCTGGAGGCCGACGCCTGGGCGCGCCGGGCCACGGAAACGTTCGTACGGGAGGCGCTCTCGTGATCTTCATATTCTCGCTGCTGGTCGTCCTCTCGATCCTGATCACGGTCCACGAGCTGGGGCACCTGCTGGCGGCCAAGGCGGTGGGGATCGCGGTGCCGCGCTTCTCGCTGGGCTTCGGCAAGCGGCTGTGGGGCTTCCGCTGGGGCGAGACGGACTTCGTGGTCTCGGCCATCCCGCTGGGCGGCTACGTGAAGATGGCGGGGATGGAGGACGACGAGGCCGCCGAGGTGCTGGAGGGGGGCGGCCCCGCCGAGGAGGTGGACCCGGAGCGGACCTTCGACGCCAAGCCGATCTGGGCGCGCGCGCTGGTGATCTCGGCGGGGGTGATCATGAACCTCCTCTTCGCCGTGCTCACCTTCGCGGTGCTCGCGCTCGGCTGGGGCGAGCCGGTGGTGCCCAGCACGGTGGGCGGGGTGGCCCCCGGCGCGCCGGCCGACGTGGTGGCCGTGGGCGCGCGCATCCCCACGGGCGCGCGGGTGACGGCCGTGGGCGCCAAGCCGGTGTCGGAGTGGCGCGAGCTGACGGCCGCGCTGGCCGCCGCCCCGGCCGGGCCCCTGGAGCTCCGGCTGGCGAACGGCCCGCCGGTGGTGCTCCCGATGCCTGCCGACGCGGAGAAGCGCATGCAGCTGGCGGCCTCGCTCACCCAGCCGATCCCGCCGGTGATCGACCAGGTGGAGGCCGGCTCGCCCGCCGAGCGCGCGGGGCTCGAGAAGGGCGACCGCGTGGTGGAGGCGGGGGGGACGCCGGTGCAGGACTGGACGCAGCTGGTGGCGACGATCCAGAAGAGCCCCGGGCGGCCGTTGCCGCTGGTGGTGGAGCGCGGCGGCCGGCGCGTGCCCCTCACCGTGGCGGTGGAGCGGGTGGAGAGGCGCGACGCCGACCGGAAGAAGGTGGAGGTGGGGCGCATCGGGGCGGGGTACCGGGCGGTGGAGGTGGAGCGGCGGCGGGTGGGGCTCGGCGAGGCGGTCGGGATCGGGGTCCGCGAGACGGCGGCCACCACGCGCTTCATCCTGGTCACGCTCAAGCAGCTGGTCACCGGCGAGCTGTCGGCGCGCAACATGGGCGGGCTGCTCACCATCGGCGAGGCGTCGGGCGAGAGCGCGCGGGCCGGGCTGGAGTCGTTCCTGGCCTTCCTGGCGCTCTTCTCGGTGAACCTGGCGGTGCTCAACCTGCTGCCGATCCCGATCCTGGACGGCGGGCACCTGATGTTCCTGGCCGTCGAGGCGCTGCGCGGCCGGCCGCTCTCGATCGAGACGCGCATCCGCCTCTCGCAGCTCGGCCTGGTGATCGTGGTGGGGCTGATGCTGTGGGCCAACGGCAACGACGTGGTGCGGCTGCTGGAGCGCTACTTCGGGTGAGCCGGGGAAGCGCGTGAGCGCGTGAGTGCGTGAAGCGGGGGCCGGGCTGCTCCCGCTTTTCGTCACAGGTGTATCTTCCCGCCGCGGCCGGTGCGGAACTCCGCTTCCCGGCGGCACTTCCGGCGCCGCGGGGTGTACGGAAGAGGCGGATTCCGTTATCTTACGGGATTGTTCCGGTTGCGGCCGGCGCGACCCACCCCCCCACCGCGCCTGCTCCACGCCCTACCGTCCACGACGATGCCACAACGACAGCCGCGAGACGAACGAATGGATCGGACCCAGCTCGAGACCATCGAGCGTCTGCTCCTGCGGGAGCGCGACAAGACCCTGCGGTCGCTCGGACGGTTCCAGGAGCAGTCGAAGCTCACGCGCGAGTCCGCCGACAACGACCTCTCCAGCTACTCGTTCCACATGGCGGACCAGGGCACCGACGCCATGGAGCGCGAGAAGACCTTCCTCTTCGCCAGCAAGGAGGGGCGCTACCTCTACCGCGTGGAAGAGGCGCTGCGCAGGCTGTACAACGATCCCGAGGAGTTCGGGAAGTGCCACTCGTGCCACCGGGAGATCCCCTTCGCGCGGCTGGAGGCGCTCCCGCACGCTCGCTACTGCCTGGACTGCAAGCTCCGCGAAGAGGCCGAGGCGGCCTGAGCGGTTTCGACGAGGGCGAACGAAGGGGCGGCTCCCGATGCGGGGAGCCGCCCCTTCGCCTTTTCGTCCGACGACCCCGAGCCGGCTCTCCGCGCGGAGGTCGTCGGCGGGGAATCTCTCTCCGGAATCCGAGAACTCGCTGCGCTCAGACAGCTCGGATTCCTCCGAGAGATTCCCCGCCTCCTCCCGTCACCTTCCGCGCGGCCACGGGTCCGTCACGGCCGCGCCGCGGTCTCCCAGCGCCAGATCGAGCCGACGGTGCAGACGGCGACCACCACGTGCATCACCTCCAGCACGCCGATCATCGCCGCCGTGAGGCCGGGGATCATCAACGGGCCGCCGAAGGAGATCACCAGCACCACCGCGGCGATGGCCAGGAAGGCGCGGATCGGCTGCTCGACGCGGCGGCGGACGGCGGCGTAGACGAGGGTGCCGCCCAGCGCGCCCAGGGTGGAGACCAGGATCACCGGCCCCAGGCCCATCCCCCACGCGTCCGGCGCGAGCGTCAGGGTGGGGAAGACCTCCAGCGACACCGCCGCCGCGTAGAGGGCCACGTTCGCGGCGATGGCCAGCACCGCCGCCGCCAGGCCCGCCTTCCAGATGGAGCCGTGGTCCGCCGCGGTCTCCCGCAGGACGTTCGTCGCGCTCATCGGGGCTGCCTCCCTTCGCGAGTGTCCGCCCGCGCCGCGGCTCCCGTCGCGGCCCTCCGTTCAACCTTAAACGCGTGGGCCGCGTTCCACCAGACGGACGTCGACCATTCGTGCCACGTGCGGCGAAGCCTCGCCCGCGCCGCCCTCGCGTCGGTGCGGAGGACGGTCGGGCGAGGCTTTCTGCAGGTCGCTCAGGTGCGGATGAACAGCGGGTAATCGGAGGCGGCGACAGGCATCTCGGCGACGCGCCGTCCACCGGAACCGTCGAGTAGATCCCTCGGGTCGCTACCGCGCCCCTCGGGATGACATTCGTGTGGTGGGATAGACCGATGGAGGTCTTCGTGCCCGTCAGAACAGCGTCATCTGCGCGGGGAGGCGGAGCTGGCGGAGGCGGGTGACGTCGACGGGCTCCAGGGGGCGCTCCTGGGGGGCGACGGCGAGGGTGCCGGCGTAGCGCAGGCGCTCGAGCGCCTCGCCGACCACGTCGTACGCGAGCACGGGGGCGTTGGCGTTCTCGCTCAGGTGCGCCAGGACCACGGCGCAGAGCTCCTCGTGGTGGAGCTCGCGGGCCAGCTCGGCGGCGGCGCGGTTGGAGAGGTGGCCGTGGCTGCCCCCGATGCGCGCCTTCACCGACCACGGGTAGTGGCTCTCGCGCAGCATCAGCTCGTCGTGGTTGCTCTCCAGCACCAGCAGGTGGCAGCGCTGGAGGGCGTGGCGCACGGGGGCGGTGGCGCGCCCCAGGTCGGTGGCGATCCCCAGCTTCTCGCCCGTCTCCCGCTCGGTCACCGTCACGGCCACGGGGTCGGCGGCGTCGTGCACGGTGAGGAACGGCGTCACCGTGAGCCCGCCCACCTCCACCGGCTCGGCGCTGGTGTAGGGGCGCACGTCTTCGCTGCCGTCCAGCAGCTCGCGGCAGACGCGGCGCGTGCGGTCGGTGAGGTGGAGGGGGACCTTCCAGCGGCGCGCGGCCACGCCCATCCCGCGCGTGTGGTCGCTGTGGTCGTGGGTGACGAGGAGCGCGGCGAGCGAGGCGGGGTCGACCTCGGCCTCGGCCAGGCGGCGCTCCAGGTCGCGCCCGCTGAAGCCGGCGTCCACCAGCAGCCGCACGCCGCCGCCCTCGACGAGGACGGCGTTGCCGCGGCTGCCGCTGCCCAGGATGGTGACCCGCAAGCGCCCCTGCTCTCGTGCCGCTGAAGGGGAAGGGCCGTCCGCGCGAGGGCGGACGGTGACGAAAGAATCTAACCCGCCGCGCGCCCCCGCGTCCACGCCGCCTCGAGCTGCCGGCGCATCCCGCCGGTGAGCGTGACGTCGCGCCGCGACATGGCGCGCCCGGCGACCTCCAGGAACTTGTCGACGCGGTAGGCGGCGAGGTCTTCGCCGGTGCCCCAGCTGAAGGGGGGGACGTACCTGGGCGGCATGGCGGCGCCGTAGAGGTTGCTCCCCGCGCCGACCACGGTGCCGGTGTTGAGCAGCAGCCCGATCCCGGTCTTCACGTGGTCGCCCAGGAAGCAGCCGACCTTGACCATGCCGGTGCCGGTCTCGCCGTCGGGGGTCCAGAGGCGGACGCTGCCGTAGTTGTTCTTGAGGTCGCTGTTGGTGGTCCCGGCGCCCAGGTTCACCCAGGCGCCCAGGTAGGCGTGGCCGATGTGCCCGTCGTGCGCCTTGTTCACCCACCCCAGGCAGACGCTCTCGGCGAACTCGCCGCGGATGCGGCACACGGGGCCGATGGTGAACGCCTCCAGCGAGCCTCCCAGCACGATCGTCTTCCGCCCCACGTACGCCGGCCCGGCCATCCGGGTGAACGCCTTCACCTCCACACGATCGTCCAGCCAGACGGGCCCCGCGCGCAGGTCGAAGACGACGCCGGGCTCGATCCGCACCCCCTCGCCCAGGACGAGCGGGTGGTCGCCGAAGCGGTGGACGCCCGGGGGGAGCTCGGGCCGCGCGGCGCCGGCGCAGAGGGCGGCGACGTCCGCGGCGACCTGCTCCGCGTTGCCGGACATCAGCTCCCAGACGGGGCCCAGCGCGCGGCCGTAGAAGGAGACGCCGCCCTTGCGCTCGGCCAGCCGGCCGGGCTCGCGGAAGAAGTCGGGCGAGGGCGCGGGCGTCCCCCCGGGCGCGAGCCAGCCGACCACCTCGCCGCCGATCAGGACCGGCCCCGCGCCCCGGTGCCTCTCCAGCAGCCCGCGGCTCCCCCAGGCGAAGACGGCGCGGGCGGAGACGAAGAGCCGGTCGCCGTCCGCGGGCGCGTCGGCGAAGCGCCGCACCGGCGGGGCGCCCTCTTCCTCGAAGCCCTGCAGGTGGTCTTCCGCCAGGTGCGCCACCGCCCGGCCGCCGAAGACGCGCTCGGTCCGCGCGCGCAGCGTCAGCGCCCCGAACAGCAGCTCGCCGCCGGGGCGGGTGAGCGCAAACGGCTCCCACTTGCGGGAGA
Organism: Longimicrobium sp.; assembly: GCA_036389795.1. Taxonomy (NCBI): domain Bacteria; kingdom Pseudomonadati; phylum Gemmatimonadota; class Longimicrobiia; order Longimicrobiales; family Longimicrobiaceae; genus Longimicrobium; species Longimicrobium sp. The sequence continues at coordinate 61,547 of DASVWD010000057.1, read as the reverse complement.
CGGCGTCGTCGAAGAGGACGATCTGGAGGTCGGGCATCGAGTGCGAAGTTCTCAGTGCGAAGTGCGAAGTGCCCAGTGCCCAGTGCCCAGTGCCCAGGAAACGGCGGGCGGTCATCACGCAGGGTTCGTGCGGGGCTGTCGGGATCGACGCGACCCCAGGTGAGGTACAGTGATCCAACATCCTGCGCACCCAGCACTTAGCGCTTTGCACTCGGCACTGTCTCCTGGGCACCGGGCACTGGGGACTGGGCACTTCCGTCAGAGATTCCTCAGCTCCTCCGGCAGCTCCGCCAACAGCCGCTTGAGGTCGGGCGTGCGGTCGCGGCGGACGACGAAGGTGACGGCGGAGGTGCGCACGATCACCAGGTCGTCGACGCCGAAGGCGACCACCGGGCCGGCGTCGGCGTAGATGGTGGTCCCCCGCGAGTCGACGGCGTATCCCTCGCCGACCACGCAGTTGTCGGGGGGGAGCCGCGCGCGGGTGCGGGCCAGCGCGTCCCAGGCGCCCACGTCGTCCCAGGCGAAGGTGGCGCGCACCACGCCCACCCGCCGCGAGCGCTCCAGCACGGCGTGGTCGACGGCGATGGTGGGCGCGCGCGCGAAGAACTCCTCCGTGCCCCCCGCGCGGACCACCGGGACCAGCTCGGCCAGCTCGGGGCTCACGCGCTCCATCTCGTCCAGCAGGTCGGAGACGCGCCAGACGAAGAGGCCGGTGTTCCACAGGTAGCCGCCGGAGGCGAGATACCCTTCCGCCCTCTCTCGATCGGGCTTCTCCACGAACTCGGCCACCTCGAACCCCGGCTCGCCCTCCGGCGCCACCCCTTCGGCCGGCGGGAGCGGACGGCCGAGGCGCACGTAGCCGTAGCCGGTCTCGGGCCGGTCGGGGACCGCGCCGATGGTGAAGAGCCGCCGGTGGCCGTCCGCCAGCTCGGCGGCGCGCGCGACCAGGGCGCGGAACGCCTCGGGGGGGTGGATGACGTGGTCGGCGTGCAGCGAGACCATCACCGCGTCTGGGTCGCGCCGCTCGATCTCGGCCGCCGCCCAGGCCAGCACGGGGGCGGTGCCCCTGGCGCTCGGCTCCAGCAGCAGGTTGCCGGGGCCCAGCTCGGGGAGCGCGGCGAGGATCGGGTCGGCCAGGTGAGCGCCGGTGAGGATGCGCAGCCGCTCCGGGGGGACGAGCGGGGTGATGCGGTCGACGGTGTCGCGGATGAGCGGCTGCGCGGAGGCGAGCGGGAGGAGCTGCTTGGGGCGCGCCGGGGTGCTGGCGGGCCAGAAGCGCGAGCCCACGCCGCCGGCCAGGATCACCGTCCACAGGCGGGGGACCGAAGCCGGGGCGGGCGGGGTACGTGCGTCGCTCAAAACGGGGGCCGCGCGTTCTCTCGGGGAAGCCGGCTAGGCGCCGGCGTCCGGCGCCGGCGCGCCGAACAGCTCGTCGACGCGCGCCAGGAGCTTCTTGGGGCTGAACGGCTTGGTGAAGAAGTCGACGGCGCCCAGCTCCAGCGCCTGCTTGCGGTCGGCGGCCTGCCCCTTGGCGGTGAGGATGATGACGGGCGTGTCGCGGCGGTGGGCGAGCTGCCTGGCCTCGGCCAGCACCTCGAGCCCCGACGCGTGCGGCATCATGATGTCGAGCAGCACCAGGTCGATCGGCTCGCCTCCGCGCAGGTGCTCCAGCGCCTCGCGCCCGTCGGAGACCAGCACCACCTGGTAGGGGCCCTGCTCCAGCTTGAGCCGGATGATGTGGCCGATGTGCGGCTCGTCGTCGGCCACCAGCACGCGGCGCACGGGGGTCCCGGCGGCGTCGCTCATCGGCCCGGGCGGGGCTAGACCAGCGCGGCCAGCGCGCCGCGGCGCGCGGAGAGCTCGCGCAGGAGCGGCGCGAAGCCCACGCCGGCGACCAGCAGCACGGCCAGGAGCACGTCCTCGCTCAGCACCGTGACCACGGCCACGCCGCGCTCCAGCCGCACCACCACCGTCTCCGCGCTCCCGACGCCCCCGGCCGCGCCCAGCGCGGAGGCGGCCGCGGCGAGCCCCGGCACCATGGCCGAGACGGTCTCGGCGTCGAGGGCGCCGTCGCCCGCGTGCTGGATGAGCAGGCCGTCGCGCCCCAGCACCAGGACGTGCTCCACTCCCGGGTGGGCGCGCACCGCGTCGAGCGCGGCGTCGAGCTGGGACATGCCGGTTTCCTCAAACGGGGTCGAAGGGGGCGGGCCGCGGGCAGCAACGTACCCGCGCCGCCCTTCCCCGTCAACCCCGCGGCCTTGACGCGAGCGTGTTGGGCCGGATAAGGTTAACCCTCGCGTTCGGCCCGCCGGACGCTTCACTTTTTCCAAGCCGCAACCCGATGACCAAGACCCGCCGCTTCAGCGCCGCCTTCCTCGCGGTCTTCTCGCTTTTCGCCGCCTCGGCCGCGCTCGCCGGCTGCGACGACCCGCTGGGCTTCGACCCGCAGCTCCTCCCCGACACCGTGACGCTGGCCGCGCCGACTTCGGCCAGCACGCTGCCGAGCGCCATCGACCTGGCCGTCCTCAACGCCCTGCGCCGCCCCGAGCTGCCGGTGGACGCGCAGTCGTGGGACCTCCAGCTGCGCCAGGAGGGCGCGGCGTTCTCGTTCGCCCCCTTCCCGCAGGTGGGGAGCCGGCGCGGCGCGGGGCTCGCCCCCACCAGCGAGGGCTTCGACGACGCCGACTCGGCCCCGCGCGGCCGCGAGGACTACACGCGCACCCGGGTCGCGATCACGGTGGGGCAGACGTACTTCGTGCAGACGCGCGAGACCTCGAACTGCCTGACGCCGAAGTACGCGGTGATCAAGGTGCTGTCGGTGGACGCCGCCGCGGGGACGGCCACGGTGGCGGTGCGCAGCAACCAGAACTGCGACGACGAGCGGCTCACGTTCTGACATGCTGGACCTGCGCCTGATCCGCCAGGACCCGTCGGCGGTCCGCGCCGCGCTGGCCCGCCGCGGCGCCGACGCCGAGACCGGCCCCGCCGTGGAGCGCGTGCTGGCGCTCGACGCGGAGCGGCGCGCGCTGATCGCCGAGGGCGACGAGAAGAAGGCCCGCCGCAACGCCGTCTCCCAGGAGGTGGCCGAGCGCAAGCGCCGCGGCGGGGGGGCCGACGACCTGATCGCCGAGATGCGCGGGGTGAACGAGCGCATCCGGGAGATCGACGCGCGGCTCCGCGAGGTGGAGGGGGAGATCGAGCGGATCCTGCTCCGGCTCCCCAACCTCCCCGACCCCTCGCTCCCGGACGGCGGCGAGGAGGCGAACGCCGTGGTGCGCGCCTGGGGCGAGCCGCGCCGCTTCGACTTCGCGCCGAGGCCGCACTGGGAGCTGGGCGCGGCGCTGGGGATGCTGGACCTGCCAGTCGGGGCCAAGGTGGCGGGGAGCGGCTTCCCGGTCTACAGGGGGCTGGGCGCGCGGCTGCAGCGGGCGCTCGTCAACTTCATGCTGGACCTGCACACGCGCGAGCACGGCTACACCGAGGTGGAGCCGCCCTTCGTGGTCACGCGCGACTCGATGCAGGGGACCGGGCAGTACCCCAAGTTCGTGGAGGACGGCGACGCCTACTTCGTGGAGGAGGACGGGCTGTACCTGATCCCCACGGCGGAGGTGCCGGTCACCAACTTCCACCGCGACGAGATTCTGGACGGCGAGCGGCTCCCGATCGCCTACGCGGCGTACTCGCCGTGCTTCCGGCGCGAGGCGGGGGCGGCGGGGAAGGACACGCGCGGGCTGCTCCGGGTGCACCAGTTCGACAAGGTGGAGATGGTGCGCTTCGAGCGGCCGGAGGACTCGGAAGCCGCGCTGGAGCGGCTCACGGCCCACGCCGAGCGCGTGCTGCAGCTGCTGGAGCTGCCGTACCGGGTGATCGTGCTGGCGGCGGGCGACGTGGGGTTCTCGGCGAGCAAGACGTACGACCTGGAGGTGTGGGCGCCGGGGGTGGAGAAGTGGCTGGAGGTCTCCAGCGCCAGCAACTGCCGCGACTTCCAGGCGCGCCGCGCCCAGATCCGCCACCGGCCGCAGCCGGGGGCGAAGCCCGAGCCGGTGCACACGCTGAACGCCTCGGGGGTGGCGCTGCCGCGCACGGTGGCGGCCCTGCTGGAGAACCACCAGCAGGCGGACGGCTCGGTGCGCGTGCCGGCGGCGCTCGTGCCGTACCTGTGCACCGACCGCATCGCCGCCCCCTGAGCCCCCGGGCGGCGCGCCTCCCCGGCGCGCCGCTCCCGGCCCTGCCCATGCGCAGCCCCGCTCCGCGCCGGCCGTCCTCCTCCCGGAGCGCCTGAGTGCCCTTGCCGCGCTTCCCCCGCCGCCACCTCCCCACGGCCTTCGGGCTGCTGGCGGCGCTGGTGCTGGCCTGGTACCTGGTGTACAGCCAGATCCTGGTGCGCGAGATGCGGCGCGAGGCGGCGGTGCACTCGCGGATCGTGGCCACGCTGTACACGGGCCTCACCGACCCGGCCAAGAACCCGAACGAGACGCTCCTGGAGCTCTCGGGCGAGGTGGTGAGCCTGGACTTCCCGATCATCCTCACCGACAACGAGGGGTACCCGGTCACGGCGCTGAACCTGGGGTACGAGCCGGACCTGGGCGACTCGGCCGACGTGGTGCGGGTGCTGGAGCACGCCCGCCGGCTGGCCCAGGGGCACCCGCCGGTCACCGAGCCGGGGCTGGGGACGCTCTACTACGGCGACGCCCCCACGGTGCGCCGGCTGCGGGTGATCCCCTGGCTGCAGGTGGGGGCGATGGTGTGCCTGCTGGTGGCGGCCGCCTGGATGGTGCGCCACAACTTCCGCACCGAGCGCGAGCGGATCTGGGCGGCGATGGCGCGCGAGTCGGCGCACCAGATGGCCACGCCGCTCTCGTCGCTGGCCGGGTGGGTGGAGATCCTGCGGCTGCCGGAGGAGGAGCGCGAGGACATGGCGAGCCTCCCCGCGGTGGCGGCGGAGATGGAGGCGGACCTGGACCGGCTGGAGAAGGTGGCGCGGCGCTTCGAGTGGATCGGCCGGCCGGTGCAGACGGAGGCCGTGGAGGTGCGGCCGCTGCTCAGGGTGCTGGAGCGCTACGTGCGGGTGCGCCTGCCGCAGCTCCGCCGCAGCGTGGAGCTGCGGGTGGACGTGGCCGACGGGACGCCGCCGGCGCTGGGGAACGCCATCCTGCTGGAGTGGGCGCTGGAGAACCTGATCAAGAACGCGCTGGACGCGCTGGCGGGATCGGGGGGCACCATCACCGTGGAGGCGCAGGCGCAGTCGGACCGGCGCGTGGAGGTGCGGGTGGTGGACGACGGGCCGGGGGTGGCGCCGGCGGTGCGCAAGACGCTCTTCGACCCCGGGGTGAGCACCAAGAAGGGGGGGTGGGGGGTAGGGCTCTCGCTGGCGCGGCGGATCGTGGAGGACGTGCACGGGGGGCGGCTGTACCTGGCGCCGACGGAGAAGGGCGCCACCTTCGTGATGGTGCTCCCCGCCGCGCCGCAGCCGGACAGCGATCCACGCTCGCTGCGCCGGCCGTTCCGCTTCCGCCCGCAGCCGCAGGAGGCGGGGGCGGACGGGGGGGCGGCGGACGGGGCGTCCGCGGGGGGCCCCCTCCCTGGCGCCTGAGGCGCCTGTCCCTCCCCCGCCGCGCGGGAGAGGGACTTCGGCGCTGCGCGCGACGGGCGGGACGAGGATGGTGCGGGGAGGCAGCCCCCGCGCAGCCCTCACCCGCCGCCTTAGAGCGGCAACCCTCTCCCAAGCTTGGGAGAGGGTGGACTTTACGCCTTCGGTGGAAGGGCGGGATCGGGTGGCTGTTCCCTGTCACCCGCAGTTTGCGTGAGGGATGCGCGCCCGGAGGGCGCAGCCCGGCCCGGAGCGCAGCGGAGGGACACGCCCAGAACCGCGGTGCGGAAGTGCGTGAGTGCGAAAGTGCGAAAGTACTCGGGGTCGGTGCCGATCCTGAGCGCGATCGATCTCGATAAAATCCATAGATGCCCGTAGACCTCTCCCACCTGAACCCCGAGCAGCGCGAGGCGGCCACGCACTTCGAGGGGCCGCTGCTGGTGCTGGCCGGCGCCGGTTCCGGCAAGACGCGCGTGCTCACCCACCGCATCTCCTGGCTGATCGACGAGATGGGGGTGGACCCGCAGGCGATCCTGGCGCTCACCTTCACCAACAAGGCGGCCGGGGAGATGCGCGAGCGGGTGCGCCACCTCCTGGGGAAGGAGCCGGCGGGGATGTGGATCGGGACCTTCCACGCCATCGGCGCGCGGATGCTCCGGCGCGACGCCACCCGCCTGGGGTGGACGCCCGGCTTCCAGGTGTACGACGCGGAGGACACGGAGAGCCTCACCCGCCGCATCGTGCGGGACGAGCTGCGGCTGGACGTGAAGCGCTGGGCCCCCAAGGCGATTCACCACGCCATCTCGTCGGCCAAGAACGAGCTGGTCTCGCCCGACGAGTACGCGCGGACGGCGTTCGACATCTTCCAGCAGCGGGTGGCGGAGGTCTACCCGCTCTACCAGAAGGCGCTGCGCGACGCGAACGCCTTCGACTTCGACGACCTCCTGGTCAAGCCGGTGGAGCTGCTGCGCGGCGACGAGCGGGTGCTCGGGCGCTACCGCGAGCGCTTCCAGTTCATCCTGGTGGACGAGTACCAGGACACCAACCGCGCGCAGTACGTGTTCCTCAAGCTCCTGGCGGAGGAGCACGCCAACCTCTTCGTGGTGGGCGACGACGACCAGTCGATCTACGGGTGGCGGGGGGCGGACATCCGCAACATCCTGGACTTCGAGAAGGACTTCCCGGCCGCGCGGGTGGTGCGGCTGGAGCAGAACTACCGCTCCACGCAGCGCATCCTTGACGCGGCCAACCGGGTGATCGCGGAGAACGTCAAGCGCAAGGGGAAGACTCTGCGCACCGACAACCCGGCGGGCGAGCCGCTCACGCTGGTGGAGGCGGCCGACGAGCTGGACGAGGCGCGCTGGGTGGCGGAGGAGATCCAGCTGCGTCGCGGCGACGACCGCCGGCTGAAGCTCCGCGACTTCGTGGTGCTCTACCGCACCAACGCGCAGTCGCGGGCCCTCGAGGAAGGTCTCAGGCGCGAGCGGCTGGCGTACCGGGTGATCGGGGGGACGCGCTTCTACGAGCGGCGCGAGATCAAGGACGCGCTGGCCTACCTGCGCCTGGTGGCGAACCCGGCGTCGGACGAGGCGTTCCTGCGCATCGTGAACGTGCCCAAGCGCGGGATCGGCGACACGTCGGTGGCCCGCCTGGCGGAGTGGGCGTCGAAGCGCGGCCTGCCGCTGCTGGCGGCGGCCGAGCGCACCGGGGAGATCGAGGAGATCCGCGGGCGGGCGTCGCTGGCGCTGGCGGAGCTTGCCGGGCTGGTCGCCAAGCACGCGGCGGTGGCGGACCGGCTGCCGCTGGCGGAGGTGCTGCGGTCGATCGTCGTCGAATCGGGGCTGATCGAGTCGCTCAAGCAGGAGGGGCCCGAGGGGAAGGACCGCATCGACAACGTGGAGGAGCTGATCGCGGGCGCGGCGGAGCTGGAGGCGCGCCTGGTGGAGGAGGACCCGGAGCTGATGCGGGAGCTGGAGGAGGCGGGGCAGGCGGCGCCGCGCGCCATCGACCTGTTCCTGGCGCACGTGGCGCTGATTGCGGACATCGACCAGCACGACCCGAACGCCGACGCGGTGTCGCTGATGACGCTGCACAACGCGAAGGGGCTGGAGTTCCCGGTGGTCTACATCACCGGGCTGGAGGAGGGGCTCTTCCCGCTCATCCGGGCGATGGACGAGCGCGAGCAGCTGGAAGAGGAGCGGCGGCTCTTCTACGTGGGGGTGACGCGGGCGGAGCGGAAGCTGTACCTGGCGTACGCGCGGCGCCGCCGCCGCGGGGGGCAGTGGATGGACTCGGTGCCGTCGTCGTTCCTGGAATCGGTGCCGAAGGACCTGCTGGACGTGCGGCACACGGAGCGCACCTACGAGCGCGCGCCGAGCTACGCGCAGCCGTGGAAGTCGCCCGCCGGCGCGTTCGGCACCCGGCGCCAGCGGCTGGGCTTCGCGGCGCCCAGGCCGGAGCCGGAGGACCCGACCTACCAGGTGGACTACTCCGACTCGCAGGAGACGCCCTCGCTGCGGAAGGGCGCGCGGGTGCGGCACCCGCAGTTCGGGGCGGGGACGGTGGCGGAGCTCAGCGGCTTCGGGACGGACGTGAAGGCGGCGATCGACTTCGACGGGGTGGGGCGGAAGACGGTGGTGCTCAAGTACGCCAACCTGCAGCCGGAGTACGACTGAGGGGGCGAAAGGCGGCTGAAGCTGCGGCAACAACTGCGGAAAGCCTCGCCGACCAGCTTCCACGCAGGTGCAGGCTCAACGCGGGCGAGGCTTCAACCGCTCGCGGGGGCGACTCCGGGTGATCGGGGAACCATCCGCGCGGGTGGGTGTTTGGGGCGAGGCGTTTTCGCCCCTGGAGTGCGCAGATGCTTCGTTGGATGATGAAGAAACCCGTCGGCGGGAGAGACTCTGACGTAACGACGATCCGGCCGCTGCTGCGCCGGCTCGCCGTCGGCGCCTGCGTGGCGCTGGGGGTGACGGGCGCCACGGCGGGGTACGTCGCGTCGGACCTGACGGGCGAGCCGGCGGGGCCGGACGACCGGCGCGAGCTGGTGGTGCTGGTGCACGGGATGGGACGCTCGCGCGCGTCGATGTGGCTGCTGGGGCGCTCGCTGGAGGCGGAGGGCTACCGCGTGCTCAACTGGGGCTACTCCAGCTACTCGGACCCGGTGCCCGCGCTGGGCGCCCGGCTCGCCCGCGACGTGTCCGGGGAGCTCGGCCGCGCGCCGAAGGTCCACTTCGTGGGCCACAGCCTGGGGAACGTGATCGTCCGCTGGGCGCTGGCGCACGAGCCGCCCGCGCGCGCCGGCCGCGTGGTCATGCTGGCCCCGCCCAACCAGGGCGCCGCCGCCGCGGACCGCTACGCCCGCTACGCCGCCTGGCTGATGCCGCCGATCGAGGAGCTGCGCACGGCGCCGGGGAGCACCGTCCGCACCCTCCCCGCGCCCCGCGGCGTCGACGTGGGCGTGATCGCCGGCGCGCACGACGGTAAGGTGAGCGTCGACGAGACGCACCTCGCCGGCGAGCGCGACCACGTGGTGGTCCCCGCCGCCCACTCCTTCATCATGAACCGCCGCGACGTGCGCGACCTCACCCTGCGCTTCCTGCGCACGGGACGGTTCGGGGCGGGCGGATGAGCCTGGCGGATTAGCGCTTCTTCCCGAACTCCCTCGCGATATCCTGCCGCTGGTGGAGGACTCGCACGATCTCCACCTCACCTCGAATCACACGATAAAACAAGGTATACGGGTTCACCGCAAAGCTTCGTAAGCCGCGGCGGAGCTCGGGGCGAGGCGTGCCGATCAGCGGCGACTCTCCGAGGAGGTCGCACGCGGCAATGATGGAATCCGCGAGGTGCGCGGCTCCGGTTGCACTGACCGCATGCTGTTCGAGGTAAGTGGCAGCGGATTCGAAATCCCGGAACGCCTTGGCGGTGAAGTGCCAGTTTCTCAGCGGGCCGCCCCTCCGAACCTGGCACGAATGCGGGCGACGACCTCGTCTCCCGGGATGAGCTCGTCGCGTTCAGCGCTCTCGATTCCCAGATCGATCTCGCGTCGGAGCGCCTCGAGTTCTTCATCAAACCGTGGCTGCTCCTGCTGCAGCAGAACCAGTCCGGCTTCCACCACGTCGCGGGTGGAGTTGAACCGGCCCGACTCTACCTGCTCTTCGACAAAGCGGCGAAGCTCTGGGCGCGTTCGGGCCTCACGCAGCCGCGCCAGCACCTCTTCTCGCGACAGCCGCTCTCCACGCTCCAGTTCCTCCTTGCCGGCCTGGAGCTCGCGCCGGAGATCTTCATCCGCCTCCTCCAGCATCTCCAGACCTTCCAGGCACGCCTGCAGCACTTCCTCGGTGGAGGCGTAGCGGCCGGAGCGGACGCGCTCCAGCACGGCGCGCTCGAACTCGGGGGGGATCGGCAGGGGCATGTCGCGCTCCTGGTTGGGGCCGGGGTCTCCCCGAAAGCTCTCCGCGGCGGCGATGGGTGTCAATTCTCGGTCCAGGTAGAAGGTGAGCGGCGTGCGAAGGCCCAGAATAAGCGCGCGGCGCCCGGGAGTCAAGAAGTGTCCAATTTGTGGACGCATCGTGACAGCTAAGGTTGGTGCGGGGCGGATTCAGGCGGCGCCCTTGCCGTTGCCGCTCTGCTGGAGGTTCAGGTAGCCGAAGGGGACGTCGGGGAGGGGGAAGAACTCGTCGGCCATCTCGGCCAGGAGCTCGGGGCGCTCGGAGGCGCCGTCGCGCAGGGCCATGCGGCGCACCTTCTTGGAGAGGTCCAGGTTGCGCTCGCCGATCGGGTCCAGCGCGGCCGCGATGCCCTCGCCGCGGCGGATGAGGTAGTCGACGATGTAGTCGAACGAGCGCACCGCGTACGTCTCGACCGCGCCGTCCTCCAGCTCCCAGCGCGAGCGGGTGACGATGGTCCCGAAGATGGAGTGCCAGCGCTCGTTGTCCTGGAAGCGGATCATCCCCCGGAATATCCGCCGATTGGTGCGGAACGAGAAAAGCGTGGCCGAGAGCACCCGGTCGAAGAGCGCGTCGGCCTGCGAGTGGTCGTGGTCGGTGACGGCGCGGCGGGCGAGCCGCATGTACTCTTCGCCCACCGCCATGTCCATGCGGGCCTCCCAGTACGAGTGCCCGAGCCCCTTGGTGGACGAGGTGAGCAGGAGCTGGCGGGGGACGAAGAAGTTGTGCGCGATGGTGTCGGCGGCCAGGTGGCTGAGGTAGCCCAGCCCCACGGCCTGCAGCCGCCGCGAGTCGGCCGCCGCGTGGATCTCCTCGCCGATGTGCCAGTGGTGGCAGTGGCGGCCCTCGGGGACGTACTTCTTGGCCAGGGAGATGTCGGCCGCCAGCGAGCCGTAGATGTAGTCGAACGGGTGCGCGGCCAGCACCGCGCGCACCGCCTCGGGGAGGAGGTGCAGCGACTGGAGCACCTGCGAGCTCAGGTACGCGTGCGTCCCCGGACCCCAGGCCCACGCCGGGTCCGGGAGGAGCGCCACCGCCAGCAGCGCCAGCGCCAGCCCCAGCAGCACCCGCGTCACTGCCCGCCGCGCTCCTTCGCCCGCGTCCCGGACCGGCCGTTGCCCGCCTTCTCGCCGTCCTCGCGCCCGGCCGCGGCCCGCGTCTTCCTCCGCCCCGCGCGCTCCTGCCGCTCGCGCTCCTTCGCCTCGCGCATCTCCTCGCGCGCCTCGTCCATGATGCGGCGCACCTCCTCGCGGAACTCGGCCAGCAGCTCGCGCCCCGCCTCGATCACCTCGCCGGTGACGTCGGCGCCCGCCCCGGCGGCCTCGCGCAGCTCGCCGCGCGCCCGGGCGGCGCTCTTCTTCACCTTCTTGCGGTGGGGCTTCAGCTCGCGCAGCAGCCGCTCCTTGGCCGACCGGGGCTGGGGGCGCAGCAGCAGCGTGGCGCCGATGCCCAGCGCCGTGCCCACGGCGAAGGCGGTGAGGAAGTCGGTGGTGTCCTGTCGTGGCATGCGTGGCTCCATCTCTCGCGCTTCGCGCGGTCAGTCGTCGCGCCCTCCGTCGCGGCGCGTGACGCGGATCTCCAGCTCGTCCGCGTCCTCGTCGTCTTCCTCGAACTCGTCCTCCTCCCCGAGGTCCTCCTCGTACTCCTCGCCCGGGGGGAGCTCGCCGGCCTGGTAGCGGCGGAACGCCTCCGCGCCGGCCTTGAGCCCGCGCACCGCCGCGGCGCCGCCGATGAAGAGGTCTTCGGCCTCCTCCTGCACCACGCCGATCAGCGCGTTGAACTCGCCCACCCGCCGCTCGGCCTCGACGGCGGCGCGGCGGAGCGCGTCGTTGGCCGAGGCCACCGTGGCGCTCAGCCGGTCGGCGTCGGCGCGCACGGTCCGGCTCAGGTGGTTCACGTTCTCGCTGACGGCCGTCACGTTCTGGATGGCGGGCGCCAGGTCCACCCTGAGCTTCTTCGCCTGCTCCTCGACCTTCCTGGTCAGCTGCCTGAGCTTGAGCGCCGCGAAGATCACGCCGACGCCGACCGTCAGCAGGCCGATGGCGACCACGATGGTCGCGACGGCCGCCAGCGCCTCGATCCAGGTCTGCCAGTCGGGCTTCTGCTGCACGACGAAGACCGTGTCCTGCCGGGCCTGCGCGAGCAGGGCGGCCAGGCCGGGCCGGACGGCGGCGGGAAGGGCCGAGATCAAGCGGCGATCCTCGCGGGTGAGGTGACGGTCATTCGAACAGGTCCACGCCGAGCGTCCGCGCCCCCAGCTTGGGCACCAGCCGCGGGAAGAGGCGCGAGGCGCGCCCCGCCGCCAGCGCCCGGCGCACTTCGTCGGCCGCGGCCGCGGGGAGCGCGTCCAGCGCCGCCGGGTCGCGCCCGTCCACCAGCCGCGCGAGCGCCGCGTCCAGCGCCTCGACCCCGCCCGCGGCTTTGGCGATCCGCCGCACCGGCTCCGGGGCGGACCACCCGCCGGCCAGCGCGGCCACCTCGCCGGCCCACAGGTCGCCCAGCGGGAAGAGCGGCTCCGGGGGGAGGGCGCCGCCCAGGAGGAGCGCGGTCTTGTTCGCCGGGTGCGCGGGGAGCGCGCCGTCCAGCAGCCGCGCCCGCATCCGCCGCAGCTCCTCTTCCACGCGGGGCGGGGAAACCGCGCCCAGCGCGTGCAAGACGGGTTCCACGTCCTCGGACGGAACGGCGACGCGCGCGACGGCGCCCGCGCCGAGCGCGCCCTCCAGCAGCCGCGCGGCGAGCCCGGCTTCGGGGCTCCCGTCGTCCAGCAGGGCGATCCGCGCCGCGCCCCGGTCCGCCAGCGCCTGCCGGGCGACGGCGCCGACCACCTCGGCGATCCGCGTCTCCCGGGCCTGGTCGGCGCCGCTCACGCGCCCTCCGCCACCAGGCGCTCCAGCTCGCGCAGCACCAGCCGCGGGTCGTCGTCGCGCGCGTGCGAGTACGGGCGGCGGGCGGCGGCGACGGTGTCGAGCGAGAGGTCCGCCGTGGGCCGGTCCTCGGCCAGGTCGTCGCCCCGCGCCAGCACGGCGCCGCCGGGGGCGACGATCAGCGAGCCGCCGGCGAAGACGCAGGGGCCCTCCACGCCCACGCGGTTGGCGAGGGCGACGTAGACGCCGTACGCGGCCGCCGCGGCCCGCGCCAGGTGCTCCCACGAGCCCCACGAGGCGAAGCGCCCGCCCGTCTCCCCGCCCGCCAGCGCCCCGCGCCCCGCCGCGGCGGCCTGCACGACGATCAGGTGCGCCCCCGCGGCGGCCAGCAGGTAGGCGAGCGCGGGGTGCCAGAGGTCCTCGCAGACCAGGAGCCCCACGGTCCAGCCGCCCCCCGCGGGGTAGGCCCGCGCCCGGCCGCCGCGCCCGAAGTACCGCCCCTCGTCGAACATCCCGTACGTCGGGAGATAGACCTTGCGGTGCCGGTGCAGCACGCCCCCGCCGCGCAGGTGCAGCGCCGCGTTGTACGGGACGAACGCCGCGTCCTGCTCGATCGCCCCGACCACGACGTCGGGCCCCTCCGCCAGGGCGGGGAAGGGGCGCGGCGCCTCGGGGACCGCCAGCGCGTGCACCCGGTCGCGCACGTCGTAGCCGGTCAGCGACAGCTCGGGAGTGACGAGCAGGCCCACGCCGTCGCGCCCGGCGTCGGCCTGCGCGGCGGCGACGCGGGCGAGGTTGGCCTCGACGTCGCCCAGCGCGGGGGCGAACTGCTCGACGCGCAGCCGGAGCCGCGCGCTCCACTCCCCGCTCACCCGTCCCCGATCTCGCGCGAGAGGCCCACGGCGCGGTTCACGGGGACGGTGAAGACGATCCCCCGCCCGGGGCGGCCGAAGTCGCAGACCTCGGTGAGGAGCGCCACCGCCCGCTCCACCTTCTCGTCGTCGTCGATCACGCTGAAGAGCGTCTGGTTGCGCGGCCGGCTCCGGTCTCCGCCGATCGCCTCGAGCGCGGCGAAGATCGGCACCTCGTCGCGCAGGAGGCGGCCCATCCCCTCGCTGGCGACCACCGTGGCGCCGGTGACGCCCAGCTCCAGGAAGCCGGCCAGCACCTCCTCCAGCTTCTCTTCCTGGTTGATGACGGCGATCAGGAGCTGCACTGGGGGCGCCTCGGGCGAAGGAGGCCGCGGAAGGGCCTCGGGGCCGGCCCGTCCCGGGGGTGGACGGGGCGCGGGGCGCAAGGTACGCCCGCCCCGGAAAACATGTCAAGCAAAGGCAAGGCGTCGCCTGCGTTCGCCGCGGCCGGCGCGGGGCGCGTTTGACGGCGGCCCCGCGGCCTGCCAGGTTGCACGCCCCGCTGCGCCGGCGCGGGACGGGCCGGCGGAGCCGCGCATGAATGTTGCGCTCCCGCGGCCGCCTCCCAGAACCGGCGCACGGCCTCCCCACCAGCGAGGCCGCGCGTCTTTACTTCCCAGTCCGGAGACCCGAGTTGCCCACGTTCGCCGTCACGGGCGGAAAGCGCCTCGAGGGGCGCATCCGCCCCGCCGGGAACAAGAACGCGGCCCTGCCCATGCTGGCCGCCACGCTGCTGACCGACGAGGAGGTCTTCCTCGAGAACGTCCCCCGCATCAAGGACGTCTACACCCTGCTGGACCTCCTGCAGGCGCTGGGGGCCGAGGCCGACTTCGAGGACGGGCGGGGTGGGAAGGGGCACGTGGTGCGGGTGCACGCGAAGGAGGTGGGGCACCGGCAGCTCGACGCCGCGCACGCGGCCCGCATCCGCGCCTCCATCCTGCTGGCCGGGCCGATGCTGGGGCGCGCCGGGGGGATGGAGCTCCCCCCGCCGGGCGGCGACGTGATCGGGCGGCGGCGGGTGGACACGCACTTCCTGGCCTTCCAGAAGCTGGGCGCCCGCTTCGAGCACGACGCGAACGGCTTCCGCATCAAGGGCGACGGGCTCACCGGCGCCAACATGTTCCTGGACGAGCCCAGCGTGACCGCCACCGAGAACGCGGTGATGGCGGCGGCGCTGGCGCGCGGGACCACGGTGATCCGCAACGCGGCCGCCGAGCCGCACGTGCAGGACCTCTGCCGGATGCTGGTGGGGATGGGGTGCCCGATCGACGGGATCGGCACGGGGACGCTGGTGATCGAGGGGCGCGAGAAGCTGCGCGGCGAGCGCTTCCGCATCACCTCCGACCACATCGAGGTGGGCTCGTTCATCGGGCTGGCGGCCGTCACCCGCGGCGAGATCACCATCGAGGACGCCGCTCCCGAGCACCTGGACTCCACGCTGATCGGCTTCGAGCGGCTGGGGGTGCGCGTCGAGGTGCGCGGGCAGGACCTCTTCATCCCCGGCGACCAGGAGATGCAGATCCACGCCGACCTGGGCGGGCACATCCCCAAGGTCGACGACGGCCCCTGGCCCGCCTTCCCGGCCGACCTCACCTCGATCGCGCTGGTGACTGCCACGCAGTGCCAGGGCACGATCCTGATCCACGAGAAGATGTTCGAGTCGCGGATGTTCTTCGCCGACAAGCTGGTGGCGATGGGGGCGCGCCTGGTGCTCTGCGACCCGCACCGCGTGCTGGTGATCGGCCCCTCGCGGCTGCGCGGCGGGATCGTGGAGAGCCCCGACATCCGCGCCGGGATGGCGCTGCTGATCGCCGCGCTGGGGGCCGAGGGGCAGAGCGAGATCTACAACGTGGGCCAGATCGAGCGCGGCTACGAGCGCATCGACGAGCGCCTGCGCGCGCTGGGCGCCGAGATCGAGAGGCTGGACTCGCGCGGGTAGACGCGGCGGGGTCCGCATTCACCTCGCGAACCGTTTGCAGCCCGCAGGGGCGGGCCCGCGAGTCCGAGCAGAGCCGGCGTCGGCGCGAGGCTTCGCCTCCAGCGCAGGGGCCGGCCTCCGCAGGGGCGAGGCAGGCCTCGCCCCTGCGGTGTCGGGTGATTCGGAGATACGCGGAGATACGACATCCATGTCCGAAGAGCAGCCGCGGGCGCGGCCGCCGAGCATCGGCGAGGGGATCCGGTCGGGGATCGGGATCCTGGCGGCGTTCCGCGAGGCGATCGAGGAGACGATCCAGGAGGCGATGAGCCGCAGCGACGCGCGCCCCGAGCGGGCGCGCGACGTGGTGAACACCGCCGTGGACCGCATGACCGCGGCGTTCGAGGAGGTGCGCGACCGCGTGGACGTGGTCCCCCGCCGGGAGTTCGACGCGCTCCGCGCCGAGGTCGAGGAGCTGCGCCGCCGCCTGGACGAGCTGGCGGGCGGCACCGCGGGCCCGAAGGTGCTGCCGGGCGACGTCGGCTCGCCGGGGGTCTTCGGCGGCGGCGGGCCGGCGGCCGGAACGGAGGGCGTCTGAGCACGGCCGCCGACGCGTCGGAGTTCCGCGAGGTCGCGGAGCGGCCGCCGGCGGGGGACGTGCCGCTCTGGGTGCACCCGGAGTGGGAGGAGCGCTTCCCCTGGCTGGTGCAGGGGACCACCGGGCGCGGGGAGGACGGGGAGTTCGACCTGGGGCTCTCGGGCGCCCAGCCGGTGGGGAAGGTCCTCGGCCGCTGGCGTAGCCTCCTCGCCGCGACGGGGATGGAGGTGGCGGCCCACGCCCGGCAGGTGCACGCGGCCGACCTGTGGATCCACCGCGAGCGCGGCGCGCCCGGGATCGTGGTGATGGACGGCTTCGACGGGCACGTCACCGACCGCCCCGGCGTCCTGCTCGCCGTCAGCGTGGCGGACTGCATCCCCGTCTCCGTGGTCGACCCCGACCACACCGTCGTCGCGCTGCTGCACGCGGGGTGGCGCGGCGTGGCGGCGGGGATCGTGGAGCGCGGGGTCAACCGCGTGGCGGAGAGCTGGCAGTCGGCCCCGGAGCGCCTGTGGCTGCACTGCGGCCCCGCGATCTGCGGCCGGTGCTACGAGGTCGGCCCCGAGGTCCACGCCGCCGTCCACCCCGACCGCGAGCCCCCGCCGTCGAAGACGCCGATCGACCTGCGCGCGGCCGTCGTGGAGCGCGCGCTGGCGCTGGGCCTGTCCGCCGCGCAGGTGAGCGTCTCCGCGCACTGCACGCGCTGCGGTCCGCCGGACTTCTTCTCGCACCGCGGCGGCTCCTCCGCGCGGCAGATGGGCGTGCTCGGCATCCGCGATTCGACACCCTTCGTCGTTCCCGCGTAGCCTCATCCAGCGGCAGGAGGCGGCGCGGCGAGCAGAGTCCGGGATCATCACACGTCGGTTTTGAGTGTGTGATGCTCCCGGCTTTTCTTTTCTGAGCGCTGACTGAACGAACTGGTTTGTGGGGCTGTTCTTGCTTGGAGATGGATCCGCTTTCACATTGGCGAAATGGGACTACGCGTCGAGTGGGATTCGGAGAAAGCAGAGCAGAACCTGCGGAAGCACGGCGTATCGTTCGGAGAAGCCGCTACGGTTTTGGGCGATCCGCTCTCGACCGACCGGCCCGATCCGGATCACTCGGAGACCGAGGAGCGTCTCCTGCTTTTCGGCCGGTCCTCTGCGGGCCGGTTCTTGATCGTCAGCTTGACATACCGTGGTGATACGGTACGCTTGATCAGCGCGAGACTGATGACGCCGCGCGAGAGGAGGAGCTATGAGCAAAGCATCGATCTCTGAGGACGATCTGCGGGAGGAGTACGGCTTCACCGCCGAGGAGCTTCGGGCCGGAGTGCGGGGCAGGTTCGCCGCCCGCTACGCCGAAGGGGTGAACCTGGTGCCGATCGACCCCGAAGTGGCCGATGTATTCCCCGACGCGGAGTCGGTGAACCGTGCCCTCCGGGCGATGGCTGCGGTCATCCGCGCTCATCGGGATGCCGCATGATCCTGGATACCGCCCGCCTGTGATTTTAACCGGTAAAATCACGGCGTTCTCCGTCACCAATCTCTAGCCCGACCGACACCTTCCATCGCGTGGAAGATTTTCTTCCACGCCGTGAAAGGATTTGCATCTTCCTGGAAGCAGGCGGGATCGAGCACCTTCTCTCCTGTACTCTACCTGGAGCGTCCGGAACGCTTCTTCCATCCTCCGCGCCGTGGACCGGCCGCGGATGGGCGCATGGAGACGCGTTTCGACGACATCGAGGAAGTCCGCATCGAGAGCCTGGGCGAGCTGCTGGACCGGGTGACGCCCGACGAGCACGACCCGGTGAGCGGGCGCATCCGCGACACCTCGGTGTACCGCGGCGCCGGCGACGCGCGCTATCCGCTGCTCACCAGCCTGGACCGGCTGGGGGGGACCCGTCCGCCACACAGCAAGCGCCACCTGGAGGAGCACATCCTCCGCAACTTCATCCGCTACTCGCGCCCGTTCCTGGAGCACCAGCCCGCCAACGAGTGGGAGCTGCTGGTGACCGCGCAGCACCACGGGCTGCCCACGCGGCTGCTGGACTGGAGCTACTCGCCGCTCATCGCCGCGCACTTCGCCACGCTGGGCGGCGAGTGCGAGGGCGACCGGGTGGTGTGGCGGCTCAACTGGCGGAAGGTGCACGAGCACTTCGGCCTGCCGCCGCTGGCGTTCCTGGTGGAAGACCTGGACGCCATGCTCCGCGAGCGCGGCATCCGCGACCTGCGCCAGCTCCTGGGCGACGAGGTGCCGCGCGCGGCCCGCTTCGTCTGCATGCTCGACCCGCCGGCGCTGGACGACCGCATCATCGCGCAGGCCGCCACCTTCACCTTCTCGACCGACAAGACGCACGCGTTCGACGAGATCCTGCGGCAGGAGGGGCTGGTGGACGCGCTCACCCGCTACATCATCCCGGCGGGCCGCGTGAACTACGTGCGCGACCAGCTCGACCTCTGCGCCATCGACGAGCGCAAGCTCTTCCCCGACCTCGACGGCGTCGCCGCGCAGATGCGGCGCTACTACTGGCCCTCGGGCGACGAGGAGCCCGACGCCGGGCGCGCGGACGCCGGGCGGGAGCGCGCAGCGGATTGATTACAGGTCCACCATCATCTCCCTGACGTTGACTCCGTGAGTCAGGCAGTGGTATGTTGATGGTGTCAAACGACCGCCTGCGCGGAGCCGCCATGCCGAAATCGAAGCACACGCCCGCCGCCGAGACGGCAAAAACCCGCAAGGCCCGGGGAAAGGCGCGCCGCGGACGGCTGCACCTCGTCCTGCGAAGCAGCCCGCGTGCGGGGGAAGCCCGGGCCGGGCGGAGCGACCTGGCGGACGCCTTCGTGCGCCGCTACCATCAGCTGCTCGAACGCCTGGTGGAAGCCGCTCCCGCCGAGTCGATCAAGCACGCGCTGGCGGCCGCCGACGACGTGGGCGGGCTCGCCGGGCTCCTGGCCGAAGTGGGACCGATCGCCCCGCCGGCGCGGGACCCGCTCGCCGCGGCCCGGGCGCGGGGTGCGCGCGCGAAGGTGGAGCTCCTCGAGCGCGCGGGTGGAGGCCTTTCCGCGGGCCAGGTGGCGGAGAAGCTCGGGGTGACCCCGGCCGCCGTCCACGCCCGCCGCCAGCGCGGCACCCTGCTGGCGGTGCCCAGGGCGAACGGCGAGTTCGTGTATCCCGCCTTCCAGTTCACCGAAGACGGCACCCTGGCCGGGCTCTCCCGCGTGCTCCAGGCGTTCGGGGTGCGGGGGCCGTGGACCCGCCTCTCCGTCCTGCTCGCCCCCGCCGACGTCCTGGGCGGCCGCACCCCGCTCGACGCGCTGCGCGAGGGCGACGCCGACGGCGCCGTCCTGGCCGCCTCCACCTACGGAGAGCACCTGGCTTGACCGCGGCCCGCGGCGCCGGCGAGCCCGGACCGCCTCCGCCGCCACCGGGCGACCTGGACCGGCGCCCGCTCCCGCTGCACGTCTCACCGGCGGGGACGGAGCTGTTCCGGATCCACCGGGTCGGGCGGGAAGCCGTCTTCTTCGGCCCGCCGCCGGGCAGGCCGCCCCGCGGGCGGTGGGACGCGCCCGGCGGGGAGTTCCGCGTCTGCTACCTGGGCGAGGCGTCGTTCGTCGCCTTCGCCGAGACGCTGCTCCGGGAGCCCGGCCGCCCGCTGGTGGAAGCGGTCGACGTCGCGGACCGCGCCATCGCCCGCGTCCGCGTCGAGCGCGACCTCCGCCTTGTCGCGCTGCACGGCGCGGGGCTGGCGCGCCTCGGGGCGACGGCGTCGGTCTGCATGGGCCCGTACGACGTGTCGCGGAGGTGGGCGCTCGCGCTCCACGAGCATCCCGACCGGCCCGACGGGATCCGCTACCGCGCGCGCCACGACGACGACGGCTTCGCGGTCGCGCTGTTCGACCGTGCGGCGGACGCCGCCGCGGAGGTGGGTACGCGCGGGCTGCTGGCGCCGGAGGGAGCGGAGGAGCTCGCGGAATGGCTGGACCGCTACGGCATCGGGCTGGTCTAGCGGGTGCATCCGAACGGTTCCTCCCCCCTCGTCCACGCCGATCTGGCGGCGCCGGTGGGCTTCGTCCCTCTCAGGGTTGCTCTTCCGCGAGCCAGGGCCTATATTTTGCTTCCGTTCGGAGATCGACGGGCGCCTCGCGGGCGGATCGTCTGTTTCGGAAGTGGGGAGCCGGTGCCCCCGCTTTTTTTTGTTTTTCTCCGAACGCACGGGAGGCCGGGATGGCGGAGAGCGGCGCAGAGGGCGGCGGCCTGGCGCGCGACATCGAGCGCGCCGTCGAGGAGATGGGCTTCGAGCTGGTGGAGCTGGAGGTGGCCGGCAACCGCGCCCGGCCGATCCTGCGCGTCTACATCGACCGCCCCGACTCGGTCCCCGGCCAGGCGTCGGTCTCGCTGGACGACTGCACCACGGTCAGCCGCCGCCTGCAGCCCGGGCTCGACGGGCGCGAGGACCTCTCCGAGAACTACGTGCTCGAGGTCTCCTCGCCCGGCGTGGAGCGGCCGCTCACCCGGACGCGCGACTGGAGGCGCTTCGCCGGGCAGGAGGTGGCCGTGCGCGGCAAGGGCGCGCTCGGCGGGCGGGCCAAGCGGCTGGAGGGCGAGCTGGTGGGGGTGGACGGCGGCGACGGCGAGGAGCGGGTGCGGCTGCGCCTGGCCGGCGGCGACGAGGTCGAGTTCCCGCTGGCCGAGGTCGAGAAGGCGCACCTGGTGTACCGGTGGGACCGGAAGTGAGCGCGGCGCGCCGCTTCCCCGCAGATCATCACAGGAAGAGGACATGAACAACGCGACGCAGGTTCTCGCGGCCTTCCGCGAGATGACGGCCAACAAGGCCATCTCTCGCGACGAGCTCAACGACCTGATCAAGGACGGCATCCTGGCGGCCCTCGCCAAGCGCTACGGCCCCAACGTGGAGGCCGAGATCGAGATCGACGAGGCCACGGGGAAGATCGACATCACCGTGCTCAAGGAAGTCGTCGCCGAGGTCGAGGACCCCTCGCGCGAGATCTCGCTGGAGGAGGCCCGCTGGGACGACCCCGACTTCGAGGTCGGCGACGTGATGGAGGTGCCGGTCGAGTTCGCCCAGTTCGGCCGCAACGCGGTGATGGCCGCCAAGCAGCGCATCCTGCAGCGCGTGCGCGAGGGCGAGCGCCAGAAGATCCGCGACGAGTACGAGCACCGCGTGGGCGAGTTGCTCTCGGGCGAGGTGCAGCAGGTGGAGCGCGGCAAGCTGGTGGTGCTGCTCAACCGCGCCCGCGAGGCCGACGCCATCATCCCCTGGAAGGAGCAGAACCCGCGCGAGCGCTTCCGCCAGGGCGAGACGATCCGCGCCGTGCTCAAGAAGGTGGAGGAGACGCCCAAGGGCCCGCGCCTGATCCTCTCTCGCGCCGACCCGCTCTTCGTGGCCGCGCTCTTCAAGCTGGAGGTCCCCGAGATCCAGCAGGGGATCGTGGAGATCCGCGCCGTCAGCCGCGAGGTGGGCGGCCGCAGCAAGCTGGCCGTCAGTTCGCGCGACGAGTCGATCGACCCGGTGGGCGCCTGCGTGGGGCTCAAGGGGAGCCGCGTGCGCGCGGTGGTGCAGGAGCTGGGCGGAGAAAGGATCGACATCGTCCCCTGGCACCCCGACCCGGAGATCTTCGCCAAGCGCGCGCTGGCCCCGGCGCGGGTGGCCAAGGTGATCTCCGACTACGAGGCGCGCACCATGACGGCCATCGTCGACGAGGACCAGCTGTCGCTGGCCATCGGCCGCAACGGGCAGAACGTGCGCCTGGCCAGCCAGCTGATCGGCTGGCAGCTGGACCTGTACGGCTCGCGCGAGTGGCTGGAGCACGGCGCCGAGCGCGCCCTCTTCGGCGGCGGCGGCGAGACCGAGTACGACAACACCGACTTCCCGCTCAAGGAGCTGGACCTGGCGCCGGCCACGCTGGCGGCGCTGGAGGCGGCGGGGTACGACACCTTCTTCGACATCATCGACCTGGACCGCGAGGACCTGCTGCGCATCCCGGCCATCGGCCCCGCCGAGGCCGACCGCATCCTGGCGCTGATCGAGGAGATGACGGTCGAGGAGGAGGAGGGCGCCGCCGAGCCGGTGGCGTCGCAGGCGATGGCCGGCGCCAGCGAGGCGTCGGAGGATACCAGCGCCCAGACCGACGGCGCCGGGCCGGCGGAGGGGTTGACAGAGGGGTAAGGGGCGACCGAGCTTGGCTGGTTCGCACCGATCCGGCGAGAAGCCCGCGCGTCCGGCGCCCGCGCCGGAGCGCGCGCTCCTGGACCTCCTGGGGCTGGCCGCCCGCGCGCGGGGGCTGGTCTACGGGACCGACGGCACCCGGCGCGCGGTCCGCGACGGCGAAGTGGCCGCCGCGCTCCTGGCGGCCGACACCTCCCCCACGCAGAGAGACAAGCTGGTCCCGCTGCTGGAGGCGCGCGGCGTGCCCCATGCCACCTGCCTGACGCGCGAGGGGCTGGGCGCGGCGCTCGGCAGGGCCGGCGTCTCGGCCGTCGGCATCACCCACGAGAGCTTCGCGCGGCGCGCCCTGGAGCTGGCGGCCGCGCTCGCGGAAGAGACCCCGCAGCACTGAACGCACACGGAGGATTGCTTTACTGATGCGTGTCTTCGAAGTCGCCAAGGAGCTGAGCGTCCCGGCAGAGGCCTTGGTGCACCTGCTGCGGGAGATGGACATCCCGGTGCGCAGCCACATGTCGGACATCTCCGACGAGCACGTGGCCCGCGTGCGCACCTGGGTGGAGCGCGAGCGCCGCCTGGGGCACAAGGACGTGGCCGAGGCCGTCGAGGCGGCTGCCGCCGACGTGGCGAGCGCCCCGAAGCGCCGCCGCCGCAAGAAGGAGGAGGTGGAGGAGTCCGCCGACTCGACCGCCTCGCCCGCGGCCGACGCCGCCGAGGCGCTGCAGGCCGAGGCCGCCGAGGCCGCGGCCGAGCGCGGGGCCGAGCTGGTCACCGTCGGCGGGCGCGAGCCCACCGGCGCCACGGTGATCGTCGACACCGCCGCGCCGCCGCCGCCCGTGGTCGAGGAAGAGCCCGCCGCCCCCGCCGCGGCCGAGCCCGCGGAGCCGGTGCGCCCCGCCGCCGAGGCCGCGGCCGCCGAGCCCGAGGCCCGCCCCGCCGAGCCCGCGGCCCCGCGCCGCGTGCTGCGGCCCGAGCCGGCGCGCCCCGAGCCGCTGCGCCCCGCCGCGTCGGCGTCGCCCACCCCGGGCGGCCGCGTGGAGCGCGGGCCCGTCCCGGCGCGCCCCGAGGGCGGGCGCCCCACCCCGCCGTCGGTGCGCCCGGCGCGCCCCGGCGAGCGCGAGCCGCGCCGCGACGGCGGCGCCGCCGCCCCGCCGCGCCCGGCGCGCGAGGGGGCCGACGGCTTCCCGCCGCGCCCCGCGCGCGCCTTCACCCCGCCGACGCCCGCGCGCGCCGGGTTCCCGGCCGCCGGGCAGGGCGGCGGCGCCCGGCCCGCCGGCGGCGCCGCCAAGCCGGCCGGCGGCGAGGGGGGGCGCAAGAAGGACAAGAAGAAGAAGAAGGGGAAGGGGTGGGTCGACCAGGAGGCGGTGGAGGAGACCTTCCGGAAGACCATGGCCGCCATGGAGTCGGGCGGCCGCGGGAGCACGGGGAAGAAGCGGCGGGCGCAGCACCGCGACATGGCCGCGCTGCGCGAGGAGCGCCGCGAGGCCGAGGTGCAGCGCCGCGCCGAGGAGGCGCGCACGGTGCGCGTCAACGAGTTCCTCACCGTGGCCGAGCTGGCCGAGCTGATCGACGTGCCGGCCACGCAGATCATCGGCTCCGCGTTCAAGAACCTGGGGCTGATGGTCACCATCAACCAGCGCCTGGACTTCGACCAGATCGAGCTGCTCCTCGACGAGTTCGGCTTCAAGGCCGTGCGCGAGGAGGAGTACGGCGCCGAGCTGATGGAGGAGGCGGTCGCCGAGGACGAGGAGGCCGACCTGCGCCCGCGCCCGCCGGTGGTCACCGTGATGGGCCACGTGGACCACGGCAAGACCAGCCTGCTCGACTACGTCCGCAAGACCAACGTGATCGCGGGCGAGGCGGGCGGCATCACGCAGCACATCGGCGCCTACCACGTGGAGCTCCCCGACGGGCGGAGCATCTCCTTCCTCGACACCCCGGGCCACGCGGCGTTCACCGCCATGCGCGCCCGCGGCGCCGAGGTCACCGACGTGGTGATCCTGGTGGTGGCCGCCGACGACTCGGTGATGCCGCAGACCATCGAGGCGATCAGCCACGCCCGGAACGCCGGCGTCCCGATCGTGGTGGCGGTCAACAAGGTGGACCTCCCCGACGCCAACCCGATGCGGGTGAAGCAGGACCTGCTGCAGCACGGCGTGGTGCTGGAGGACTTCGGCGGCGACGTGATGAGCGCCGAGGTCTCGGCCAAGCGGGGGATGGGGATGGACGACCTGCTGGAGAAGGTGCTCCTGCAGGCCGACCTGCTGGAGCTGCGCGCCAACCCCGACCGCGAGGCGGTGGGCACGGTGATCGAGGCCCAGCTCGACGTGGGGAAGGGCCCGGTGGCCACGGTGCTGGTGACCAGCGGCACGCTGCGCGTGGGCGACCACGTGGTGGTGGGGCTGCAGCACGGCCGGGTGCGCGCCATGCTCGACGAGCGCGGGCGCGCGGTGCGCGAGGCCGGGCCGGCGATCCCCGTGCAGATCCTCGGCCTCTCGGGCGTGCCCGGCGCGGGCGACCAGATGGTGGCGATGGAGCCCGACCGTGCCGCCGAGGTGGCGCAGACGCGCCAGCGGCTGGAGCGCGAGAAGCGCATGCGCATCCGGAGCCGCGGCGTCAAGCTCACCGACCTGTCGAAGCTGCTGGCCCAGCAGGCGGGCGGCGCCACGCTGAACCTGGTGATCAAGGGCGACGTGGACGGCTCGGTGCAGGCGCTCTCCGACGCGCTGCAGCAGCTCTCCACCAGCGAGGTGAAGGTGCAGGTGGTGCACAGCGCGGTGGGCGCCATCAACGAGAGCGACGTGCTCCTGGCCTCCACCACGACCGCCATCGTGGTCGGCTTCCACGTGCGCCCCACCGCCGAGGCGCGGGCCACGGCCGAGCGCGAGGACGTGGACATCCGCCTCTACAACATCATCTACGAGGCGGTGGAGGAGGTGCGCGCGGCGATGGAGGGGCTGCTCTCGCCCGAGCAGCGCGAGGTGCTCCTGGGCACCGCCGAGGTGCGCCAGCTCTTCAAGGTGCCGCGCGTGGGTACGGTGGCCGGCTGCATGGTCACCCACGGCGTGCTGGACCGCCGCGGCCGCATCCGCGTGATCCGCGACGCCGTGCAGATCTACGAGGGCGAGCTGGCCAGCCTCAAGCGCTTCAAGGACGACGCGCGCGAGGTGCGCGAGGGCTTCGAGTGCGGGCTGAACATCCACAACTTCAACGACGTCAAGGTGGGCGACGTCCTGGAGTGCTACCGGGTGGAGGAGGTGGCCCGCACCCTGGCCGGCGCGGGCTCGCCCGGCGAGGAGCGCTGAAGCGCCGGCTGACGGAGATCCGGGCGTGGTGGTCGGCGTCGTCGTCTGGGAGCTCCACGTCCCCGGGTGCCAGTCCCTCAAGGACAAGCGCCAGGTGGTGAAGAGCCTCAAGGACCGGCTGCACGCGCGCTTCAACGTGTCGGCGGCCGAGACGGCGCACCAGGACCTGCTGCAGCGCGCCGAGATCGCGGTCTGCGTGGTCTCGGGCGACCGGAAGCACGCGCAGTCGGTGCTCTCCTCGTGCGACCGGCTGGTGGAGGAGGAGGGCCGGGCGCGGATCGTCGACTCGTACACGACGTTCTACTGAACCGACGGAGGGGACGGGGAACAGGGGACAGGGGACAGCCCGCAGCTGCTCTGGTGGCCGGCCGTCTCCCGATCTCCGTCTCCCGTCCCCTCCTTTTTGCCGATGGCGGGGCGGGGAAGGGGTGCGGTTGCCGTTGCCGGCTGTCCCCTGTACCCTGTCCCCTGTACCCCGGGGTTGAAGATGGCGCAGTTCCGACGGACCGACCGGCTCAACGAGCAGCTCAAGCAGGAGATCTCGCTCCTGGTGCGCGACGAGGTGCGCGACCCGCGCGTGGGCCTCGCCACCATCACGGCGGTGCAGACCTCGCCGGAGCTGGACCACGCCAAGGTCTACTTCACCGCGCTGGGCGACGAGAAGGAGCGGGCCGAGATCCTGGCCGGCCTCCGGAGCGCCGCGCCCTTCATCCGCGGCCAGCTCAGCCGGCGGCTGCACATCCGCCGCGTCCCCGAGCTGCACTTCGAGCTGGACCGCGTGCTCGAGGAGGCCCAGCGCATCGAGCAGCTCCTGCGCGAGGCGCTCCCGCAGGACGGCGGCGACGGGGACGCGGACGCGGAGAAGGAGTGACCGCCGCGCCCGCCCCGGCCCGCCTTCTCCCGTCCCCCTCTCCCGCCGCGCGGGCGAGGGGGAGCCTGCATTCGGACCTCGTCGACGGCGGAAACGTCTTGATCTCTCTCCCCACGAGGTCTGCCATTCCGAGGGCGCCGCATCGCCGCCGCCGGCCTGGTGACGATGCCCGGCGGCGCCCGAGGAATCTGCTCGCCCCCGCCGCCTGTCTCGCGTCCGGCATCGGAACCTGTCGCCACGCCGCCGTTCCCCCTCCCGCCGCGCAGCGGGGGGAGGGCCGGGGAGGGGGGCTCGGAGGCGTCCTCCCGTGAACGGCGTCCTTCCCGTGGACAAGCCCGTGGGGCCCACCTCGCACGACGCGGTGGCGGCGGTGCGGCGGGCGCTCAAGATCCGGCAGGTGGGGCACACGGGAACGCTCGACCCCTTCGCCTCGGGCCTGCTGCTGGTCTGCGTGGGCGCGGCCACGCGGCTGGCGGAGTACCTCACCGGCCTGCCGAAGACGTACGTCGCCGCGATGCGGCTGGGCGAGGCGACCGACACCGACGACCTCACCGGCGAGACCATCTCGTCGTCCGACGCGTGGCGGGAGGTGACGCGCGGGCAGGTCGAGACGGCGCTCCAGGGGCAGGTGGGGACGATCCGGCAGCTTCCTCCGCTCTTCTCGGCCAAGAAGGTGGGCGGGGAGCGGATGTACGCCGCCGCCCGCCGCGGCGAGGCCGTGGAGCGCAGGCCCGCCACGGTGACGGTCTACGCCATCCGGCTGCTCTCCTTCGACCCGCCCGACGCGGAGCTCGAGGTGGAGTGCGGCGCGGGGACCTACATCCGCGCCATCGCGCGCGACGTGGGCGAGACGCTGGGCGTGGGCGGCCACCTGCGCGCGCTGCGCCGCACCCGCGTGGGCGCGCACGCGGTCGAGCGCGCGGTGCCGCTGGACGCGCTGGCCGACGCGGAGCGCGTCCGGGCGGCGCTGATCCCCCCGCTGGAAGCCGTGGCGCACCTGCCGCGCATCACGATCGACGAACTCGCCGCGGAAGACGTCCGCCACGGGCGCGCCGTCCGCGCGGGCGAGGCGGACGCGGCGGAGGGCACCGTCGCGCTCGCCTCCCCCGCCGGCGAGCTGCTGGCCGTGGGCGAGGCGGCGGGCGGGGTGGTGCGCCCGCGCAAGGTCTTCATGACTCCTTCCTGATGCCGATCGACCCCCGCTACCTCTGGCCGGCGCCGTACGCCATCGACCCCGCGCTCCCGCCCGCCCTCCCGCGCGACGGGCGGCCGGCGGTGGTGACCGTGGGCACCTTCGACGGCGTGCACCGCGGCCACCGCGAGGTGCTCGCCGAGATCGGGCGGCGCGCCGGGCGCACCGGCGGGCGGAGCATCCTGGTCACCTTCCACCCGCATCCCCTGCGCATCGTCCGTCCGGAAGACGCGCCGCCGCTGCTGACCACGCAGCGCGAGAAGCGGGAGATCCTGGCCGAGTCGGGGCTGGAGTACGTGGTGTTCGTCCCCTTCACCCGCACCCTCCAGCAGTACCCGGCGCGCCGCTTCGTCGAGGAGATCCTGATCGGCCGGGTGGGGATGGACGAGCTGGTGATCGGCTACGACCACGGCTTCGGGAAGGGGCGGGAAGGGACGGTGGACACGCTCGTCGAGATCGGCCGGGAGCTGGGCTTCGGGGTGGACGTGGTGGAGGCGATCGAGATCGAGGGCGGCGCCGTCTCGTCCAGCCGCATCCGCAGGCTGCTGGCGGAGGGCGACGTGGCGGGCGCCGCGCCGCTGCTGGGGCGGCAGTACTCGCTGGAGGGGATCGTGGTGCGCGGCGAGCGCAAGGGGCGCGAGCTGGGCTTCCCCACCGCCAACATCGACGTGGGCGCCCCCGACAAGATGCTGCCGAAGGAGGGGATCTACGCCGTGCACGGCTGGGTGCGGGGCGAGCGGCTCCCCGGGCTGCTGCACCTGGGGCCGCGCCCCACCTTCGCCGGCTTCGCGCCCACGGTGGAGCTGTACCTGCTCGACTGGAGCGGCGACCTGTACGGCGACCGCGTGCGGGTGGACTTCGCCGCGCGCATCCGCGACATCCGCCCCTTCCACTCCGTCGAGTCGCTGGTCGAGGCCATGCGCGAGGACGAGCGTATCGGCCGCGGGATGCTCGGGCTGTAGACGAGGGCACCCGCGGCGCATCCTCCTTCAACGTCACGGACCATGTCGGCCGAGAACGAGAACCTCGCCACCGTGCGGCGCTACTTCGAGGCGCTGGAGCAGAACGCCGACGTCACCGGGTTCTTCGCGCCCGACGTGGTGCAGGAGGAGTTCCCGAACCGCATCGTCCCCCACGGTGCCCGCCGCGACCTGGCCGCCCTGCTGGAGGCGAACGCGCGCGGCAGGCAGGTGGTGGCCAGCCAGCGCTACGAGCTGCGCGGCGAGGTGGCGAGCGGCGACCGGGTGGCGGTGGAGGTGCTGTGGACCGGCGTCCTGGCCGTGGACGTCGGCTCGCTCCCGGCCGGCGCCACCATGCGCGCCCATTCCGCGATGTTCATCGAGCTCCAGGGCGGCAGGATCGTGGCGCAGCGCAACTACGACTGCTTCGAGCCGTGGTAGATGCCTGCGGCGGAGCTGTCTTCCAGGCTGAACGCTCCCCCTCGTCTCCCCTCGATCTCCCGGATCGCTGCCGCCGTGCGTTCGCTCAGCCCTTCGCCTCTACGTACCGGGCGAAGTTGTCCAGGATGGCCTGCCAGCCCGCGCGCTGGAGCTCGGGTGAGTTCTCCGTCTCCGCGTCGAACGTTTCCCTCACCCTCACGCCGCCGGCGGCTTCGAGGAACTCGACCCTGACCTCGCGGCCGTCGCTCATCCGGTACTCGATGGCCTCGCGCGGCACCACGCGAGTATAGGTGCCCTCGAAGTCGAAGCCTTCACTGCCGTCCTTCGCCTCCATGCGCGCCAGGAACTTCCCGCCCTCCCGGAGGTCCACGGTGCTCCGGGTGGTGTGCCAGTCGTCGTGGGCGGCATTCCACCGCTCGATGTCGGCGGGGGTGTTCCAGGCATCCCAGACCTGGTTCAGATCGGCGTTCACGAGGGTCTCGACGGTGATCTGCATGGAGGTCTCCTCTGGATGGGTTGTTCACGCCTCTGCACCCGTGCGTCGAACGAAGAGCGGTCGAATCGACACCCGCCGGACCGGAAGCGGGCGAAGAAGAGTAGCGTACGACAAGGCCATTTCAACCTCCCCCGCTACCGGGCGAGCTCCAGCGGTTGTGCGAAAGAGGACGATGTGTTAGAATCCACGGCTTGCAAGTTGATCCGGCGAAGTTTCCGAAACGAAGCATCGTGGATCGGCAACTCCCTGACCAGCATCAGACTCTTCAGGAGGTCCGATCGATGGCCCTGACGCGCGAGAACCGCGACGAGATCATCAAGAAGTACCAGCTCGGCGAGAACGACCGGGGGTCCACCAAGGTGCAGATCGCGCTGCTCACGGCGCGCATCAACGACCTGACCGACCACTTCCGCACCCACAAGAAGGACCATCACTCGCGCCGCGGCCTGCTCAAGATGGTGGGCAAGCGCCGCCGCCTGCTCGACTACCTGCGCCGCAACGACCTCGAGGGGTACCGCGCGCTGATCACCGAGCTGGGGCTGCGCCACTGAGCGGCAGGGGCGGACGACGGATGGAAGCCGGCTCTTCGGCGGTGCGGACGGCGGGCATGGCGCTTTCGCGCGCCGGCCAGCGACCGCGTCGGATCGACGACGGCTAGAGGGCTCTCGCGAGGGCCGCACGGGCATGCTCCGTGCGGCCTTCGCGCGTTCTTGTGCAGACCAAAAGCGGAGACAGAAAAGCTACCGGTCCGCGTCGCTGGGGAGCGCGGGCCGTCTTCGCGGCCTTCCCCAGGCAACCAAGAGAACGGAAACCGGAAAATGGCAAAGCTGGAGAGGCAGTTCGCGGGGCGGAACCTCACCCTCGAGACGGGGAAGATGGCCCGTCTGGCGGACGGGTCGTGCACCATCATGTACGGGGAGACCATGGTGCTGTGCACCGCGACGGCTCAGGAGACGCCGACGCACCTTCCCTTCTTCCCCCTCACGGTCGAGTACCGCGAGCGGACCTACGCCGCGGGGAAGTTCCCCGGCGGCTTCATCAAGCGCGAGGGGCGCCCCTCCGACAAGGAGATCCTCTCCGCCCGCCTGGTGGACCGGCCGCTCAGGCCGCTCTTCCCCGACGGCTTCGCCAACGAGACGCAGATCTTCGTCACCGTGGTGTCGGCCGACCAGGAGAACGACGCCGACGTGCTGGGGATCACCGGCGCGTCGCTGGCCCTCTCCCTCTCGCGCATCCCCTTCGCGGGGCCGATCGCCGCGGTGCGCGTGGGGCGCATCCAGGGGCAGTGGGTCCTGAACCCCACCTTCCAGCAGCTCGAGTACAGCGACGTCGACGTGATCGTGGCCGGCTCGGAAGACGCGATCATGATGGTGGAGGGCGGCGCGCTGGAGGTGCCCGAGGAGGACATCGCCGAGGGGCTGGTGGTGGCGCACGCCGGGATCAAGGAGCTGATCGGGATCCAGCGCGAGCTGATGGCGCAGGTGGAGATCCCGCCCACGATGGAGTGGACGCCGCGCGAGATCGACCCCGCCTTCCGGGCGCGCGTGGACGCCCTGGCCGAGGAGCGCGTCCGGCAGGCGCTGCGCATCGCCGACAAGAGCGAGCGCAACAACGCCATCGCCGAGCTCAAGGCCGACGTGGTGGCCGCGCTGGCGGAGGAGTTCGAGAACGCGGAGAAGGACGCCGGCAGCGTGGTCAAGGACATCGAGAAGCGCGAGATGCGCGAGATGATCCTGGTCGAGGGTGTCCGCTCCGACGGGCGCGGCCCCGACGAGGTGCGCCCGATCCACATCGAGGTGGGGGTGCTGCCGCGCACGCACGGCTCGGCGCTCTTCACCCGCGGCCAGACGCAGGCGCTGGGCACGGCCACGCTGGGCACGCAGGACGACGCGCAGGCGTACGACACCATCGACTACGCGCAGCAGCAGAACAAGAGCTTCATGCTGCACTACAACTTCCCGCCGTACGCCACCGGCGAGGTGCGCCCCATGCGCGGCACCAGCCGCCGCGAGATCGGCCACGGCGCGCTGGCCGAGCGGGCGCTGGAGCCGCTCCTGCCGCCGGTGGACGAGTTCCCCTACACCATCCGCGTGGTGAGCGACATCCTGGAGTCGAACGGCAGCTCGTCGATGGCCTCGGTGTGCGCGGGGTCGCTGGCGCTGATGGACGCGGGCGTGCCGATGCGCGCGGCCGTGGCGGGCGTGGCGATGGGGCTCATCAAGGAGGGTGACCGGGTGGCGGTGCTCACCGACATCCTGGGCGCCGAGGACGCGCTGGGCGACATGGACTTCAAGGTGGCCGGCACCCGCGGCGGCGTCACCTCGATCCAGATGGACATCAAGATCGAGGGGCTCACCCTGGAGATCATGCGCGAGGCGCTCGAGAAGGCGCACCGCGCGCGGATGCACATCCTGGGGCTGATGGAGCAGGCGCTCCCCGAGCCGCGCGCGGAGCTCTCCCCGTTCGCGCCGCGCATCATCACCGTCAAGATCAACCCGTCGAAGATCGGCGAGGTGATCGGGCCCAAGGGGAAGACGATCCGCGGCATCCAGGACGCCACGGGCGCCACCATCAACATCGACGACGACGGCACCGTCACCATCGCCAGCGTGAGCGGCGAGGGCGGCGAGCGCGCGCGCAAGATGATCATGGGGCTCACCGAGGAGCCCGAGGTGGGCCGCATCTACGACGGCACGGTGAAGAGCACCACCGCGTTCGGCGCCTTCGTGGAGATCACCCCCGGCACCGAGGGGCTGGTGCACATCTCCGAGCTGCAGGAGGGCCGGGTGGACAAGACCGAGGACGTGGTCAAGAAGGGCGACCAGATCCCCGTGAAGCTCCTGCACATCGACGAGAAGGGGCGGCTGCGCCTCTCCCGCAAGGCGGCGCTCAAGGAGCTCGCCGAGCGCGGCCAGGCGGCCGACTGACGGCGCCCGGCGCCGCGGCGGCTCGACGGACGAAGCCCCTCTCCCGGTTCGCCGGGGGAGGGGCTTTCGTGCGTGGGTGCCGGTATGGCTCGAAGGCGGCTGAAGCCGCGGCAACAACGGCGAGAAGCCTGCCTGCGCAGGCTGGTTCGGCGTGGAGACCGGCTTCGGCGCGGATAGGATGAGCTCGCGAAAGGTCTTCTCGATCGATTCCCAGGAAAGCGGCGTGCGTCGTGCGGGCGCCCGGACCCCGGCGGAGGCGCGCGGGAGGTCCGCGGCGCCTGTGTTCACCTGGCTGAGCGCGGCTCAAGGAGGGCATGGTGGCGACGAACGGCGATCCGCGGCGGCCCGCGCCGTCGCGCAAGGGCGGCTTCGAGATCCGGGGAGACTCCGTGGCCGGGCTCAGGGTCCACGTCTCTGCCGAGGCGCTCGCGCGGCTCAGGCGCGGGCTGGTGCCGCTGCTCTCCGGCGTCCTGCTGGGCTCGGGCGCCACGCTCAAGGCGATGGGCCGCGCGCCGGAGCCCGCCGCGGCGCCTGCTCCGGCCGCGTCCGCCGACCACGACAGCGCCGGCGTGCATCGACAGGGGCGCGTCTGCGGGTCCAGCCAGTGCATGTGCGCGGACTGAGCCCGTCCCGCATCAGGGCGACGGGAAGCCTCTCCCGGCTCGGGGAGAGGCTTCCCCAGCTCGTCGCGGAGCCGCGCGGCCTGCAACCTCGCCTCCCCCGGCCGCGTAGACCGCGGCCATGAACAGACCCCGCTTCTCCTCCGCCTGCCGGCTCGCGGCTCCGCTGCTGCTCGCCGCGTGCGGCCCGTCCCTCCACCGCACGGCACCCATGGCTGCACCGCGGCCGGACGCACCCCTTGCCGCCTTCGCGGCCGAGCTCGACTCGCTCCGGCGCGCGCACCGCATCCCCGGGCTCTCCGTGGCCGTGGTGCGCGACGGGCGCGTGGTGCTGGCGCGCGGCTTCGGCTGGGCGGACGTGGAGGCGCGCGTCCCCGCCACGGAAGACACGCCGTACGACATCGCGTCGGTCACCAAGCCGGTCTCCGCCGTCGTGGCGCTGCGGCTGGCGGAGCGGGGGGCGCTCGACCTCGACCGGCCGCTGACGTCGTACGGCGGCTGGACCGGGTTCTGCGCCGACGTCCGGCGCGAGGGGCCGCGCGTCTTCTTCTCCGACTTCCGCTGCGACACGGAGCCGCTGACGCTGCGCCACCTGCTGTCGATGACGGCGAACGGCGCCGCGGGCGAGCGGTTCTTCTACAACCCGGTCGCCTACTCCTGGGCCTCGCGGCCGATGATGGAGGCGACCGGCCGTCCCTTCTCGGAGCTGGTGGCGGAGGAGGTCTTCGCGCCCGCGGGGATGGCGCGCTCGGCCCGCGTCCACCGCGGGCTCCCGCTCCGCGCCGACCTGGCGGCCGCGCTCGCGAAGCCGTACCACGCGGACTCCGCGGACGCCTTCGTCCGCTCGCCCGGCCCGCCGCCGCAGGGCGACGGGGCCGCGGGCGGCGTGGTCTCCACCGTGCTCGACCTGGCGCGCTTCGACCTGGCGCTCGACGAGGGGCGCCTGCTGTCGGACGCGTCGAAGGCGGCGATGTGGCGGCCGGGGCGCTCCCGGTCCGGGGCGGCGCTGCCGTACGGGATCGGCTGGTTCGTCCAGGAGGTGGACGGGCGGCGCGTCGTCTGGCACTCGGGGTGGTGGGAGCGGGCGTACTCGGCCCTGTATCTCAAGCTCCCCGACGAGCGGCTGACGCTGATCCTGCTCGCCAACGGCGAGGGGCTGTGGTGGGGCAACCCGCTGGACGCCGCCGAGGTCGAGCGCTCGCCGTTCGCCGCCGCCTTCCTGCGCCGCTTCCCGCCCCGGAGGTAGGGCGCGGCCGCCGGCGGCGGACCGATTCCGGCTCAGTCTCGCCAAACGCGGACGGGGGTGCCATATTGTGCGCCCTCGCCCGCCAGCGCCTGGGCCGCGGGCCGGCCTTCCTCACCGCGAACGCTCGACGACGATGATCATCGGGGTCCCCAAGGAGATCAAGACCAACGAGAACCGCATCGCCCTGGTGCCCGCCGGGGCCGAGGCGTTCGCGGCCGCCGGCCACACGGTGCTGGTGGAGCGCGGCGCCGGGCTGGGGAGCGGCTTCGAGGACGCGCAGTACGAGGCGGTGGGCGCCCAGCTCCTGGACGTGGAGGAGGTGTGGGAGCGCGCCGAGATGATCATGAAGGTGAAGGAGCCGATCCCGGTGGAGTACCCGCGCATCCGCGAGGGGCAGCTCCTCTTCACCTACTTCCACTTCGCCGCCGACGAGACGCTCACCCGCGCCATCATCGACAGCCGCTGCGTGGCGCTCGCCTACGAGACGGTGGAGCTGCCCAGCGGCGAGCTGCCGCTGCTGACGCCGATGAGCGAGGTGGCGGGGCGCATGGCGATCCAGGCGGGCGCCAAGTACCTGGAGCGCACCCACGGCGGCCGCGGGATGCTGCTGGGCGGCGTCCCCGGCGTGGCGCCGGCCGAGGTGGTGATCATCGGCGGGGGCGTGGTGGGCACCAACGCGGCGAAGATGGCGGCCGGGATGGGTGCGCACGTGCGCGTGCTGGACCGCTCGCTGGAGCGGCTGCGCTACCTGTCGGACGTGATGCCGGCCAACGTGGACGTGATCTACTCCAACCGGCACAACCTGCTGGATCTCCTCGCGCGGGCCGACCTGCTGGTGGGCGCCGTGCTCCTGCCCGGGGCCAAGGCGCCCAAGCTGGTCAAGCGCGAGGACCTCAGGCTGATGAAGAAGGGCTCGGTGATCGTGGACGTGGCGGTGGACCAGGGCGGCTGCGTGGAAACGATCCGCCCCACCACGCACGAGAACCCGATCTACGAGGTGGACGGCGTGATCCACTACGGCGTGGCGAACATGCCGGGCGGCGTGCCGCGCACCTCCACGCTGGCGCTCACCAACGCCACCTTCCCCTACGCGGCCCACCTGTCCCGGGTGGGGTGGGAGGAGGCGTGCCGGGCGGACCGCGCGCTGGCGCTGGGCCTGAACATCGTCCACGGCAAGGTGGTCTACCCGGGCGTGGCCGAGGCCTTCGGGCTGCCGCTGACGCCGCTGGACGAGGTGCTGTCGGCCAGCTAGGACGGCAAGGGGACAGGGTACAGGTTACAGGGGACGGCAGGCACCACCCGGTGCGGAGCTGTCCCCTGCCCGCATCCCGATCCCTGCGGTCGCCGTCTGTCCCCTGTTCCCTGTCCCCTGCCGTCCATGGAAGTCCGCTTCCGCCGCCTGCCGAGCAACCCCGACCTCCCGCTGCCCTCCCGCGCCACGCCCGGCGCGGCGGGCTTCGACGTGGCCAGCGCCGAGCCTGACTTCGTGCTGCAGCCGGGCGAGCGGCGGCTGGTGCACACGGGGCTGGAGATGGAGCTGCCGCCCGACGTGGAGTGCCAGGTGCGCCCGCGCTCGGGGCTGGCGCTCCGGCACGGGATCATGCTCCCCAACTCGCCCGCCACCATCGACCCCGACTACCGCGGCGAGCTGCGCGTGATCGTCTGGAACTCGGGCGCGGAGCCGGTGCCGGTCCCGCGCGGCACCCGCATCGCCCAACTCGTCTTCGCGCGCTTCGAGGTCCCCACGATCGCCGAGGCCGCCGAGCTGAGCGAGAGCGGCCGCGGCACCGGAGGCTTCGGCTCCACCGGGCACTGACTGGTCTCGATCTCCCAACGATCTGTCATTCTGAAGGAGCCGCTGCGCCGAACCGTCCCTCGCACCGAATCCCCGGCGGCGACTGAAGAATCTACCCCCCCTGCCTGTGGCCGGCTCGCAGCACCGATCCGGCCTCGCGTCAGGGTGAGTAGATCCCTCGGGCGCCGCCGAGCATCCTCGCGGGGTGAAAGTCGGCGCCGGCGCCGCTCGGGATGACGTCGTTCGGAAAACAGAAAACAAGACATAGCCTCACGCAGAGTCAGCAGAGTCAGCAGAGAAAACCCTCCGCTGACGCTGCTGACTCTGCGTGAGACAAGTCTTTGCCGGACTCTGTTTATCAGAAGTCCGCCGCGTGCGGGGTGCAGGGGCAGAGGCCCGTCATCGCGGTGCACAGCTTGAGAATGGTCGGCGCGAGCTCCTGCCCCTCGACGGTGCCGGCGTCCATCCCGGCGTCCCCGTCGGCCGCGAAGGTCTCGACCGCCAGCTCGTCGATCTCCAGCGTGAGCTTCTTCATCCTTCACACCTCCACGGACAGCAGGTCGGGTTCGAGTCGAGCAGCGAAGGGCTGCACACGGTGCGCAGCGTCGGCACCTCCTCCCGGGCGCCGACGGTGCCGCGCCCGGCCGTCTCGGGGAGGGTGGCGAAGGTGTCGACCGCCAGCTCCTCCAGCTCCAGCTTGAGCTTCCGCATCGCTCAGCCCTCCTCGTAGCGCGGCGTGCACGGGCAGCACGTCGGGTCCGACACGAGGAGCGTGCTGCCGCAGACGGGGCGGATGGTGGGGATCGCCTCGCGCCCGTCCACGGTCCCGCGGCCGGCCGTCTCGGACAGGGTCGAGAAGGAATCGACGGCGAGGTCTTCCAGCGCCAGCTTCAGCTTCTTCATCGCTCAGCCCTCCTGGTAGCGTGGGGTGCAGGGGCGGCAGGTGGGGTTCGACACCAGCCACGTGCTGCCGCAGATGGTCTCGAGCGTCGGCCGCGGCTCGCGCCCGTCCACGGTCCCCCGGTGCGCGGTCCCGGCCAGGGTCGCGAACGAGTCGACCGCCAGCCCGTCCAGGTCCAGCTTCAGCTTCTTCATCCGACCTCCCGGTCAGCAGCGGCAGAGGGTGGTCGAGCTCGTCGGGCACGCCGGCGTCAGGCAGAGGTCGGTGGGGCAGATGTCGAGCGAGGGGCAGCTCCGCGTCGGCGCCATCTCCCGCCCGTGGACGGTGCCGCCCTCCGCCTCGGCGTCCGTGCCGGGCGCGAACGACTCCACGGCCAGCTCGTCCAGCTCCAGCTTCAGCTTCTTCATCGGGGCCTCCTCGTCAGCAGCGGCAGAGGGTGGTGTCGCTCGTCGGACATCCCGGCGTCGGGCAGTCGTCGGTGGGGCAGAGGTTGAACGAGGGGCAGCTCGGGATCGTGGGCCCCAGCTCCAGCCCGTGCACCGTCCCGCCGCCCGGTCCGGACCCCTCGCCCGGCGCGAACGACTCCACGGCCAGGTCGTCGATCTCCAGCTTGAGCTTCTTCATCCGCCTGCTCCGGTCAGGGGGGAAGCGCGTGCCCGGATTCCGCCCGCCGCGGGACAGGTCTCGTCCTCGCTGCGTGCGTTCGGGCCGGAAACGGCTGCGGCGGGGTGGAGCAGGACGGGTGCCGGGAGCGGGCGAGGCTCGGCCCTGGCTGCAGGAAGGCCGGGAACCCGCGCGCGGGGCGGATTTCCGCGGGAGACGAAAAAGCGGCGGGCGGCGGAGCCCGTGGGAGAGCTCCGCCGCCCGCACAATTCTGGTGAGGCGCGCTGCCTCGAAATTCAGTCGCCGCCGCTCAGCCGGCGGCCCTCACGAAAGGGACGGGGCGGAACACCGAGGGGCCGTCGCCCACCGCCGGCAGGTCGCGGGCGGAGGGGACGCTCCGGGGGCGGAAGAAGTTGGCCCGCGCGATGTGCCAGAACGCCGCGATCCCGTCGCGCCAGCCGATCTTCTTCCCCTCGGCGTAGGTGCGGCCGTCGTAGCTGATCGGCACCTCGTACACGCGCGCCTGCGCCTGGGCCAGGCGCGCGGTGAGCTCGGGCTCGATCCCGAACCGCTTCGTCTTCAGGGGGAGGCGCTTCAGGAGGTCCGCGCGGACCATCTTGTAGCACGTCTCCATGTCGGTGAGGTTCAGGTCGGTCATCATGTTGGAGAGGAGCGTCAGCACCCCGTTGCCCACCCGGTGCCAGAAGTAGAGCACGCGCCGGGGGCTGCCCAGGAAGCGGCTGCCGAACACCGCGTCGGCGCGCCCGTCGGCGATCGGCTCCAGCAGGCGCGGCAGGTCGAACGGGTCGTACTCCAGGTCGGCGTCGTGCACCACCACCACGTCGCCCGTGGCGTGCTGGATCCCCGTGCGCACCGCCGAGCCCTTCCCCCGGTTCTCGGGGTGCAGCAGGAGGTGGTGGACGAGCCCCTCGCGGTGCAGCGCCTCCAGCACCGCGCGGGTGCCGTCGGTGGAGGCGTCGTCGACGCAGATCACCTCCATGCGCACCGGCACGGCGCGCAGGCGCTCGATGGAGGCGCGCACCAGCCGCTCCTCGTTGTAGACGGGGACCACCACCGAGAGCAGCAGCCCGGAGTCGCTCATCATCACCTCAGTCCTCCAGCGGTTTGCGGGCGACGGCCAGCAGGCTCTGGCCGAAAGGCGGGCTCCAGCGCCGCTCCAGGGCGCGCACCCACGGCACCACCCAGCGGTCGTACAGGCGGGCGTCGCGGGCGCTCACCGTGCGGCGGCGCAGCACCTTGCCGGAGAGCCACCAGGCGGCGGTGCCGGGGAGGTTCATGTACGTGAGCCGCTCCACCTTGAGCCCCGCGCGGACGAACAGCGTCCGGAGCGCCGGCCGGGTGTAGCGGCGGTAGTGCTCGAAGGCCTCGTCCAGCGTGCCGAAGAGCGCCGGCAGCGCGGGGACGAAGAGGCAGACGTGGCCCCCCGGCGCCAGCGCGCGCCTGGCCGCGGCCAGGAACGCCGCGTCGTCCTCCACGTGCTCCATCACGTTGACCGCCACCACGCTGCGGGCGGCGCCGGCGGGGAAGGCGTCGTCCAGGTAGCCGTGCACGGCCTCCACGCGCGGCTCCCGGGCGAAGCGCCGGGCCAGGTGCGGGTAGTTGTTGTCGGCGGGCTCCACGGCCGTCACCCGCGCGGCGGGCCGCGCCCGCAGCAGGTGCTCGGTGTAGGTGCCGATCCCGGCGCCCACCTCGACGATGCGGTCGCCCAGATAGGGGGCGAAGCGCTCGGTGATCCACCCGTAGTAGTTGCGCGCCTCGGCCAGGGCGTCCAGCTCCTCGCCCGAGTAGGTGAAGGCGGTGCCCGCGGCGGCCTCGGCCACGCTCACTTCGTCCCCCAGGGCCCGCGGCACTGCACCGCCGGCTCGGCCACGAAGGTGGGGATCAGCTCGGGGAAGCGTCCGGGCTTCACGTTCTCCTCCCGCAGGTCGTACAGGTAGAGCGAGGTGCCGATCGCCACCCGGTCGTCCAGCCGCCGGCCGATGTGGTCCAGGAAGCGCAGCATGAGGGTGCGCTCATTGTAACCTCCCACGCCCGTTCCGTCCACGAACAGCACCCACACCCGCGGCCGCCCGCGCAGCTGCGCCAGGTCGCCCAGGTAGCGCACGGGCTCGGTGCGGGCGCAGGTGCCCACCACGCTGTTCGCTTCGGTCCACCCGTAGCGCGGCGCGTAGTAGCGGAAGACGGCGCGCCCGTTGTAGTAGACGTACATGAAGTCGCCCGGCTGCCGCTGCTCGGCCGCGTAGTCGAGCAGCGGCTTCACCTCGGCGCGCACGTGCGGCACCGAGAGCGCCGCGTACGACACCGAGGGGAGCAGGATCAGCACCGCCAGCCCCGCGAACGCCGCGCGGCCCGCGGTGCCCCCCAGCCGGCGGCGCGCGGCCACCGCCCCCTCGGCCATCAGGAAGCCGAAGGTGGGGATCAGGAAGATGAGCACCCGCCCCGACGACAGGTACGAGCCGCCGAACGGGTAGAGCCGGACGAAGGAGGCCAGCAGCGTGAGCGCGAGCGGGAACACCAGCAGGTTGAAGCGCAGGCTCCGCCGCCGCGCGGCCCAGGCGCACCCCGCCAGGAAGGCCAGGAGCGCCGCGCCGGCCCCGGCGTAGCTCAGCAGGAGCGAGTCGTCGGCCCCCATGATCCCCAGCGGCTCGCGGAAGGCGCGGGCGAACTGCCGCGGGAGCCAGGTGATCTCCTCGGTGGTGAAGAAGCCGCCCTTCCAGAACGACTGCATGTACTCGGGGTCGGCCAGCGTGCGGCGCGACATCGCGTAGGAGAAGAGGAAGCTCGCGCCCCAGGCCAGGCTGGCCGCCGCGGCCGCGTAGAGCCGCCGGCGGTCGCCCGCCTTCCACGCGTGCTGGGCCAGGGCCAGCGTGGTGCCGGCCAGCATGAACACGGCGGGCTGCGAGAGCCAGACGCCCGCCACGCCTGCCAGCGCCAGGAAGAGCGCGGCGCGCGCGGGCCGAGGGGCGCGGGCCAGCTCCCAGGCCGCCAGGAGCACCACCAGCGAGACCAGCGCGTCGAAGGCGTACTGCTTCACCTCCGACGAGTAGTACACCAGGAAGGGCGCCAGCGCGAAGACGGCCACCGCCAGCGGCGCCGCGGGCCTCGACACGTAGCGCCGGGCCACGGCGGGCACCAGGAGCACGCCCGCCACGCCCGCCAGGAGCGGGAGCAGCCGCAGCGCGTACTCGCCGGTGCCGAGCAGCGTGACGACCAGCTTCTCCAGGAAGAGGAAGCCGAGCGGCGCCGTCTGCCCGAAGTCGAGGGGCCTGAGCAGCCCGGCGAAGTCGCGGTAGAGGACGCTGGAGGAGAGGAGCGCCTCGTCGAGCCAGAGCGAGCGCTCGACGGCGTACTGCATCAGGCGCAGCAGGAGCCCCACGGCCAGCGCCGCCGCCACCGCCAGCCGGCGGCGGCGCAGCACGGCGTCGCGGGGGTGCGCCGGGGCGATTTTCCGGGATTCATGCACGGAAAGCGGCGGGCGGCCTCCGCGCTGCGAAGGCCGCTCGGCCGGTTCCGGTTTCACGGGCAGGGCCCGCACGGTGCTCGTCTTCAATGTTCACGTCCCGCGCCGTGCGGCGCGATCTGCGGTTCAGGATCAACGGTGCGTGATCAGCAGTTCGTGATGTCGCCGTTCAGGTCGATCTGGCGGCTGTCCCACACGCCGTTCGAGGCCAGGCAGAGCGGGAGTCCGACGGAGCCGGAGAAGGTGTAGTACTTCAGCGGGGGCGCGGGATCGAAGCCCACCAGCTGGAGCTGCGAGGCGCTGCTGGCGTAGGCGCCGGTGTGGGAGAAGTACGTCTGCTGGAGCGTGAACACCTGCTTCAGCAGCAGGTCGGCTTCCTTCTCCTTCGAGTCGTGCGCCGCCATGTTGAAGCGGGGGATCGCGACCGCCGCGAGGATGCCGATGATCACCACCACGATCATCACCTCGATCAGCGTGAAGCCTCTCTCGCTGCGTCCGGCGGCACGTGCGGTGGCTGGCATCGTCGGAGAGGGTGAGGGTTCGTGGCGTGGAGCGGGGTGGTGCGGGTCCCGATGCGAAGGGAGCCGGCCGGGGCCGGCTCCCTCTGCGTCAGGCGGTACTGGATCAGCAGTTGGTGATGTCGCCGTTGGCGTCGATCTGGCGCCCGTTGTAGCCGGCGCCCGAGGCCGCCAGGCAGAGCGGCAGGGACACCGACCCGGCCCACGTGAAGTTCTTCAGGTTGGTGGGCGCCTCGAAGCCGACCGTCTGCAGGGCCGCCACCGACGGCGCGAAGGTGCCGTTGTTGGCGTAGTAGGTCTGCTGCAGCGTGTAGACCTGCTTGAGGATGCCGTCCGCCTCCTTCTCCTTGGCGCGGGCCGAGGCCTGGGTGAAGCGGGGGATGGCGAGGGCCGCCAGGATGCCGATGATGACGACCACGATCATCAGCTCGATCAGGGTGAAGCCCTTGGTGTTCCGGATCTTCCGCATGGTGTGCTCCCGTGGTTTGGGCGGAGGGGGTGAGCCAGCACGCTCGTGCTGTCGGGCCGGGGAAAAGGCAACGGGTGTACCCGGGCACGGCGGAAAACGCAAGTCGCTGGTTCCAAACGGCTTAGGCAGCGCGTGGGACGGCGGCGCCCCCGGTTTTCGCGGGCGATCTTGCACGATTCCTTGCAGGGTGCAAGGGCGCATCGGGAGCGGTTTCGGGGGCCGGTGCGAGGTGCGAAGCGCGAGGTGCGGAGTGCGGAATCGGAGGCGATCTGGGCGGCCTTTACGCGCGCACGCGCGCGCAACTACAAGCAGGACGTGGCGGGCTCCGGGACGGCGGCCGGTTGCCGCGGGGGCGCGGGGGCCTTAAGCTAGGCCGCTTCCCGGAACCCCACTTCCAGCAGAGGGCGCGCGTGAGCGAGGCGAACATCACGGACATCACCATCATCGGCGGCGGGCCCACGGGGCTGTTCGCCGCCTTCTACGCGGGGCTGCGCGGCGTCTCGTGCCGCATCGTGGACGCGCTCCCGCAGCTCGGGGGGCAGCTGATGGCGCTCTACCCCGAGAAGTACATCTTCGACGTGGGCGGCCTGCCGAAGATCCTGGCCAAGGACCTGGCGAAGAACATGATCGAGCAGGGCACCCAGTTCGGCCCCGAGGTGGTCCTCGGCGCCGAGGTGCAGCGGCTGGTGCGCGAGGACGGCCACATCCGCCTGGTGACGCCCCGGGGCGACT
This sequence comes from Longimicrobium sp., assembly GCA_036389795.1. NCBI lineage: Bacteria > Pseudomonadati > Gemmatimonadota > Longimicrobiia > Longimicrobiales > Longimicrobiaceae > Longimicrobium > Longimicrobium sp. Next base: position 18,496 of record DASVWD010000057.1, on the reverse strand, counting down.
TCCTCACCCGCACGGTGTGCATCACCGCCGGGAAGGGGGCGCTGAACCCGCGGGTGCTGGAGTGCCCGGGGTGGGACGAGCACTACGCGGAGGGCGGCGGGGTGCACACGCACGTGCGCCAGCCCGAGGACTTCCGGGGCAAGCGGGTGCTGCTGGTGGGCGGCGGCGACTCGGCGGTGGACTGGGTGCTGGGGCTCAAGGGCGTGGCCCGCGAGGTGACGCTGATCCACCGCCGCCCCGAGTTCCGCGCGCACAGGGCCAGCGTGGAGCAGATGTGGGAGGCCGCCCGGGCGGGCGAGGTGAGGGTGCTGACGCCCTACGAGATGCGCTCGATCCACGGGGAGGGCGGCTGCGTGGCGCGCGCCACGATCTACAACAACGAGACGAACGAGGACACCGAGCTCGACGTGGAGGCGGTGGTGGCGCTGCTGGGCTTCAAGCCGGACCTGGGCCCCATCGGCCAGTGGGGGCTGGAGCTGGAGAAGAACACCATCAAGGTGAGCCAGCTGATGGAGACCAGCCTCCCCGGCGTCTACGCCGCGGGCGACGTGGTGCACTATCCCGGCAAGCTGGAGCTGATCGCCACCGGCTACGGCGAGGCCGCGATCGCCGTCAACAACGCGGTGCACTACCTGAATCCGAAGGCGCGCGTCAACCCCGGGCACTCGACCAACCTGAAGATCTTCAAGCAGGACGACGAGTAGGGAGCGCGTGAAAACCGTAGGGGCGAGGCCTGCCTAAGGCCTGCCTCGCCCGTCCGGCGGCTGCGCCGCCGGGAGGCCCCCTCCCCCGCGCGACCCTCGGCTGCTCGTTCCTCGCAGCCAGAGGGCGCGCTCCCCTCCCCCGCTACGCGGGAGAGGGGTGGGATTTCCTCCATCGCCTGCATCCTCCCGGTCCATGGATCTGCAAGGAAAGACAGCCCTCGTCACCGGCGGCGCGGTGCGCATCGGGCGGGCGATCTCGGAGGCGCTCGCGCGGGAAGGGATGCGGATCGTCGTGCACTACAACTCGTCCGCGGGTCCCGCCGAGGAACTGTGCGAGGAGATCCGGCGGGGCGGGGGAGAGGCGGTGGCGATCGGGGGGGACCTGTCGCGCTTCGCGGAGATCGAGCGCATCGCCAGGGAGGCCGTCGGCGCGTTCGGGGGGATCGACGTGCTGGTCAACAGCGCCTCCGTCTTCCCCGCGGAGCGGCTGGAGGAGGCGGGCGAGGAGGTGTGGGACCACACCATCGCCGTGAACCTCAAGGCGCCCTTCTTCCTGATCCAGCGCCTGGCGCCCACGCTGCGCGAGCGCCGCGGCGTGGTCGTCAACATGTGCGACCTGGCGGGGCTCCAGGCGTGGGGAGCGTACGCGGTGCACGCCGTCTCCAAGGCCGGACTGGTGCACCTGACGAAGGTGGCCGCCCGCTCGCTCGCCCCCGAGGTGCGCGTGGTCGGCATCGCGCCGGGGACGGTGCTCCCGCCCGAGGACATGAGCGAGGAGGAGGTCGCCGGCCTCGCGCGCACCACCCCGCTCAAGCGCAACGGCTCGCCCGGGGACGTGACCACCGCGCTCCTCTACCTCCTCCGCGCCGACTTCGTCACCGGCGACGTCTTGGTCGTCGACGGCGGGCGCATGCTGCGGGGGTGAGGGCGCGGCGGCTTCGCCGCCGGACGGGCGAGCATGCCTCGCCCCTACGTGCAAATTATTGTTAGACAATCGCTTGCGGGGCTCAAGGGGTATTGCCTCGGTCTCGGATCCACACGTAACCTCCGCACCTGCCGGAACATCGGTTATATTGTTCCGGTAGACCTCCCCCACACCCGCATCCTCCTCCCCCCGCTCCACGGGAAGAATGGCTGCAAGGCGACGCAGGACCCGCCGCCGCTCCGCGAGCGCGCGCCCCAGGCTCCGCCGCTTCCTCCGCGCCACGCTGATCGCCCTCGCGGTCGTCGTCGCGGCCGGGGGGATCGGGCTGGCGGCGATCTGGCCGCGCTGCTCGGGGGCGGCGTGCCCGTCGGTGGCGGCGCTGCGCCTGTACACGCCCCCGCAGGCCAGCCAAGTGCTGGACCGCGGCGGGAAGGTGGTGGCGCACCTGGCCCCCGAGCGGCGCATCGTCGTCCCCCTCGCCCAGGTCCCCGCCCACGTCTCGGGCGCCTTCCTGGCGGTGGAGGACAAGCGCTTCTACCGGCACCACGGCGTGGACTACCGCCGCGTGGCGGGCGCGCTGGTGCGCGACGTCCAGGCCGGGTCGTGGCAGCAGGGGTTCAGCACCATCACCATGCAGCTGGCCCGCAACGTCTTCCCCGACGCGCTGCCGCGCGACAAGACGCTGCGCCGCAAGCTGTGGGAGGTGGTGCTGGCGCGCCGCATCGAGCGCGCGTTCAGCAAGGACGAGATCCTGGAGCTGTACCTCAACCAGATCTACCTGGGCTCCGGCCTCTACGGGGTGGAGGCGGCGGCGCGCGGCTACTTCGGCAAGCCGGCGGCCAGGCTCACCAACGCCGAGGCCGCGGCGCTGGCCGCCATCCCCCGCGCGCCCAGCTACTACGACCCGCGCCGCAACCCGGCCGCCGTGGTCGAGCGCCGCAACCTGGTGCTGGGGCTGATGGCGCACGCCGGCGTCATCACCCCGGGCGAGGCGGGCGAGGCGAAGGCCCGGCCGCTGGGGCTGGCGCCGCCGCCCGAGGCCGGGGGGCGCGCGCCGTACTTCGTGGCCGCCGTGCGCCGCGAGCTGCGCGAGCGCTTCGGCGAGGACGCCGACACGCAGGGGCTGCGCGTGTTCACCACGCTGGACCCCCAGCTGCAGGCCACCGCCGAGCGCGAGCTGGTGAAGCAGGTGCGCGCGGTGGAGGCGGGCCGCTTCGGGCGCTTCCGCCACCGCGCGTGCTTCTCCGGCGGGACGCCCGACGCCGACCAGTGCCTGCAGGGGATGTTCGTGGCGATCGACCCCTCGAGCGGCGACGTGCTGGCGCTGGTGGGCGGGCGCGACTACGCGCTCAGCCAGTTCGACCGCGCCACCCAGGCGAAGCGGCAGGCGGGCTCGGCGTTCAAGCCGATCGTCTACGCCACGGCGCTGGCGCAGGGGATCCCGATCAGCACGCCGCTGCTGGGCCCCGACGCGGTCGACTCGCTGGGCGCCTACCGCCCGGCCGACCACGTCTCCGACGCCCAGAACGTGGACCTGCGCGAGGCGCTGCGCCTCTCCTCCAACCGCGCCACCGTGGTGCTCGGCAACCGCGTGGGCGCCGGCCGGGTGGTCTCGACGGCGAAGGACCTGGGGCTCACCACGCCGATCCGCCCGTACCCCTCCACCTTCCTGGGCGCCGCCGAGGTGGTGCCGCTGGAGCTGGTGGCCGCCTACTCGGCGTTCGCCACCGGCGGCGCGGTGGTGAAGCCGCGGCTCGTCCGGCGCGTGGAGGACGCGGAGGGGAACGTGGTGTGGGAGAGCCGCGTGTCCCGGCGGTACGCGCTCTCGCCGGGCGTGGCGTTCCTGACCACCTCGCTGATGCGCGATGTGGTGGACCGCGGCACGGGGAGCGGCGTGCGCGAGGCGGGGCTGCCGTACGCCGTCCCCGCCGCGGGGAAGACGGGGACCACCAACGAGGGCGCCGACGTGTGGTTCATCGGCGCCACGCCCGACCTGGTGGCGGGGGTGTGGCTGGGCTTCGACCGGCCTCAGGCGATCCTGGCCGACGCCTCGGGAGGCGGGCTGGCGGCGCCGGTGTGGGGGCGGGTGGTGGCCGACCACTACACGCGCCACGCGCCCCCCGCGCCCTGGGCCGCCCCGGGCGACCTGCTGGCGGTGCAGATCGACCGGCACACGGGGAAGCTGGCCACGGCCAACTGCCCCGGCGAGGAGGTGGCCACCGAGTACTTCATCCCCGGCACGGAGCCGCTGGACGCCTGCCCGCTGCACCCGGAGGGGATGCGGGGGTGGATGGGCCGGGCGCTGCGCGGCATCGGCGAGTTCTTCACCGGCGGCGGCGACCGCGAGCCGCAGTCCGAGCAGGACCGCCCCCGGCCCCGCCCGCGCAAGCCGCCGCTGGTGCCGGGGACGCGGTAGACGCTGGCCGCGGGATCGCCGCGCGCGAGAGATCGCCCTTCCCCGGGAGACGGGGGAGGGCGATTTTTCTTGGTGTTCACACAACGTTTGTCATCCTGAGGAGCCGCCGCACCGAACCATCAGAATGAGCGGATTCCGGGCGGCGACGAAGGATCTGCGGGTTGGATTCGAGCGTGAGCCCGGCTGACGCTCACTCCCTGTCCGCAGATCCTTCGGTCGCGTCCAACCATCTGCGCGGGAGTAAGTTTACGCGCGGACGCTCCCTCAGGATGACAACATTGGGGGTACGGACTCCGGTGCGCTCCGGGACCATCATCCGACGATGCCGATCTACTTCTACGTCCCGCGCGAGGAGCCGTACGGGTGCTTCTCGAACTTCTCGCCGCACGGGGTGGAGCTGGACGGCGAATAGTGGCCCACGGCGGAGCACTACTTCCAGGCGCAGAAGTTCGCCGGGACGCCGCACGCCGACGCCGTCCGCCGCGCGCGCACGCCGAAGGACGCGGCGAATCTCGGGCGCGACCGGGGCCGGCCGCTGCGCGCCGACTGGGAGGAGGTGAAGGACGACGTGATGCGCCGCGCCGTGCTGCGGAAGTTCGAGACCCACCGCGCGCTGCGCGACCTGCTCCTCTCCACCGGCCATGAGGAGATCGTCGAGAACGCGCCCGGCGACTACTACTGGGGCTGCGGTGCGGACGGAACGGGGAAGAACATGCTGGGGAAGATCCTGATGGAGGTCCGCGAGGCGCTGCGTTCGCGAGAGGCGGGAGACGGGTAGCCGCGCCGCTCAGCGCTTCCAGAACTTCCAGCGCGGGCGGCGGGGGGCGGCGTCGGTCCCGGGCGCGGGCACCGGGACGGACGCGGACCGGCCGGGGTACTTCTCCGAGAGGCGGGCGATCTCCGCCTTCACGTCGAGCGGGCTGTCCCTGGGCACGTCGATCACCACCACGCCGCCGAAGACCCGGCTCCACACGCCGCCCGCTTCTTCCACCCGACGGCAGAGCGCCGCGAAGTCGTCGGAGTCCAGCAGCGCGCGCCAGAGCAGCCAGCGGTAGCTGCGGTAGGGCGAGCGCCGGACGACGCGCACCAGCCGGAGCTCGCCGGACGGCAGCGGCTCCACCTCCACGACGTTCCCCACCCGCGCGCGAGCCGTGCTGACGGCGGACTCCTCGATCCGCCAGCGGTTGGGCCCGGCCGGCGTCGCGAGCACGCCCTCGCTCCATTCGCCTTCCGCGTCCCGGAACCGCATCGTGACCTCCCGAGGCTCGCCGCGCGCGGGCACCTCTCCCGTGTCGGTCACCGGCTCACGCGGTTTCAGCACGATTTGCATTCTGCCGCCTCTGTGCTCTGTATCACCCCAGGTCCGGATAAACAGCGTGGATGAAGCGAGCGGGCATCCGTGTCGCTACCGCGCCCGACCCACGTGGAGAGGTGAGAAGATTCTTCGGCCCTGCGATCATTCGTGCGGCTGCCGGTCCCGGGCGATCGGGCCTCAGAATACAGCGAACCCCGCCTGGTCATCCGTGAGTCCAGTGCTCGAAGGGGAGACCGAACCATGCCGCGAAGGATCGCGAAGGGCCGCGTTCCCGGTGGCGGGACGCGGCCCTGATCGTCGGTACGGGGTGGCTCTCAGGCCGTGAGCTCCATCGCCTCGCCGGTGCCGACGGAGCTCTCGGCCGTCTCCAGCACGGGCGATTCGGCCTCGGCCACGCCGTGGTGCGCCAGCCAGCGCTCCGCCTCCAGCGCCGCCATGCACCCGGTGCCCGCGGCCGTGATCGCCTGGCGGAAGTAGTCGTCCATCACGTCGCCGGCGGCGAACACCCCCTCCACCGACGTCTCCGTGCGGAACGCCTTGCACAGCTTGATGTAGCCGCCGGGCGTCAGCTCGAGCTGCCCGCCCAGGAACGCCGTGTTGGGCGTGTGGCCGATGGCGACGAAGAGGCCGCCGCAGGGGAAGTCCTCCTCCGCGCCCGTCACCGTGTCGCGCAGGCGCACGCCGGTCAGGAACCGGTCGCCCAGCACGTCGACCACCTGCGAGTTCCAGCGCACGGTGATCTTGGGGTTCCCCAGCACGCGCTCCTGCATCACCTGCGAGGCGCGGAAGGCGTCGCGGCGGTGCACGATCACCACCTCGCTGGCGAACTTGGTGAGGTAGGTGGCCTCTTCCATGGCCGTGTCGCCGCCGCCGACGACCACCAGCCGCTGCTCGCGGAAGGCCGGGAGCGCGCCGTCGCACACCGCGCACGCCGACACGCCGCCGCCGGTCTGCGCCAGGCGCTGCTCGTTCTCCAGCCCCAGCCAGTTGGCGCTGGCGCCCGTGGCGACGATCACCGCCTTCGCGCGCAGCTCCGGAGACCAGGTGGGGCGCAGCACGAACGGGCGCGCGGACAAGTCCACCGAGGCCACGTTCTCCATCATGGTGCGCGCGCCGAAGCAGACGGCCTGCGCCTCCATCTTCTCCATCAGCTCCTGTCCGCTCACCCCTTGCGGGAAGCCGGGGTAGTTCTCGATGTCGGTGGTGAGCATGAGCTGCCCGCCGGGGATCATCACCCCCGACGGCTCGCCCTTGATCACCAGCGGGTCCAGGTTGGCGCGCGCCGCGTAGAGCGCCGCCGTCCAGGCCGCCGGCCCGGAGCCGATGATCACCAGCGTTTCGACCTTCCCTTCGGAAGCCATCCTGCTCTCCACGGATTCGGAGGTGGGTGCAATCGGTGCTGGCGGATTATAGCGACGCCGTCAACCGTCGCAACGGGAAAGTGCGAAGTGCGAAGTGCGAAAGTGCGAGAGTGCGAGAGTGCGAGAGTGCGAGAGTGCGAGAGTGCGAGAGTGCGAGAGTGCGAGAGTGCGAGAGTGCGAGAGTGCGAGAGTGATCGATCGCGGTTTACTTTCGCACTTTCGCACTCAGCACTTTCGCACTTCGGTCAGACCAGCCCCTCCATCGCCAGCTCCTCGCGCACCGCCTCGGAGGGCGTCTCGGCCTCGGCGGCTTCCGCGTCCGCGGGCTCGTCGCGGAACTGGCGGGCGTAGAGGCGCGCGTACAGGCCGCCGCGGGCCAGCAGCTCGGCGTGGGTGCCCTCCTCCACGACCTCCCCCCGGTCCAGCACCAGCAGCCGGTTCGCCCGCCGCACCGTCGAGAGGCGGTGGGCGATGATCAGCGTGGTGCGGCCCTTCAGCAGGTGGTTGAGCGCGTCCTCGATCAGCGCCTCGCTCTCGGCGTCCAGGCTGCTGGTGGCCTCGTCCAGGATCAGCACCGTGGGGTCCTTCAGGATCGCGCGCGCCAGGGCCACGCGCTGGCGCTGCCCGCCCGAGAGCTTCACCCCCCGCTCGCCCACCCGGGTGTCGTAGCCGTCGGGGAGGAGCTGCACGAACTCGTGCGCGTGCGCCGCCCGCGCCGCCGCCTCGACCTCCGCGTCGCTCGCCTCGGGGCGGCCGTAGGCGATGTTCTCGCGGACGCTGCCGCTGAAGAGGAGCGTCTCCTGCGGCACCAGCCCCACCGCCGCGCGCAGCTCCGCCAGCCGCAGCTCGCGGATGTCGACGCCGTCCAGCGCCACCCGCCCGCCCTGCGCGTCCCAGAAGCGCGGGATCAGCCCCGCGATGGTGGTCTTCCCCGCGCCCGAGGGGCCAACCAGCGCCACCGTCTCCCCCGGCGCGATGCGGAAGCTGACGCCGCGCAGCGTCCAGTCGGGCGGCGTCTCAAGGGGCGGCGGGGCGGCGTCCTCCTTGGGCGGGAGCCACCACATCATCGGGTTCCCCGGCGGCGGCAGCGTGGGGAGCTCGGCCGGGCGCTCGTAGCGGAACCAGACCTCTTCGAACGCCACCTCGCCGCGCACCGGCTGGGGCAGCGGCACGGGCCGGTCGGGGTCGCGCAGGCGCGGGCGGGCGTTCAGGATCTCGAAGACGCGCCCCGCGGCGCCGGTGGCCTCCTGGTAGGCGCTCCAGAGCTGCCCGATCCCGCCCACCGAGCTGGCCGCGTAGCCGGCGTAGAGGAGGAAGCTCACCAGCGTGCCGGCCGTCAGCTCGCCCGCCAGCACCATCTTGCCGCCCACCCACAGCACCAGCACGCTGGCGCTGAAGGTGGCGAAGCCGATGACGCTGGAGAACAGCCCGCGCGTCACCGCCCGCTTGAGCGCGACGGCCACCGCGTGGTCCATCCGCTGGCCGTAGCGCCCGCGCTCGTGCTCCTCGCCCACGAAGCTCTGCACCACGCGGATCTGCGCGAACGCCTCCTCGGCGATGGCCGTGGCCTCGGCCACCTGGTCCATCACCCCCAGCGACGACTTGCGCAGCAGCTTGCCGAAGTAGGCGCCGGTGCCGACGACGATCGGGACCACCGCCAGCGTCAGCAGCGCCAGCTGCGCCTGGGTGAGCACCAGCATGACGATCGTCCCCGCCAGGGTGAGCGCCAGCCGGAACAGCTCGGAGACGTAGGTGGAGAGCACCGCCTGCATCATCCCCACGTCGGCGGTGAGGCGGCTGGTGAGCTCGCCCGTGCGGCGGTCGGCGAAGAAGGCGGGCGGCAGCGTCAGCAGGTGCCCGAAGAGGTCGCGCCGGATCCCCGCGATCACCCGCTCGCCCACGGCGGAGAGCAGGTACGTCTGCCCGAAGGTGAGCACCGCCTGGAGGGCGAAGAGCGCGAAGAGGAAGAGCGCCGTCCGGTTCAGCAGCCGCGCGTCGGGGGAGACGGCGGCCGCGTCGAGGATGCGCCCCACCACCGCCGGGAACACCAGCGACGCCGCCGTGCCCGCCAGCAGCATCACCGTGGCGATGCCGAGCGCGCCGGCGTGCGGCCGGAGCCGCGGCGTGAGCCGGCGCAGCTCGCCGCCCTTCACCTTCTGCCAGAAGGTGAGCTTCGGCTTCGCCGGGGGCGCGGCGGGCGGGGTCTGCGGAGGCGTGGCCTGGCTCATCCGGACGGGAGACGGGGGAGCACGCCGCGGGCGGTCCCGTGGCGGAAACGAGCGTGGAATCTAACGGGGAGGGGAAGCGGGCTCAAAGCGGCGGCGCAATCTGCGCGGTGTGGACGGGATTTCTCGGAGGCGGCTGTCTCGGCGGATGACGTGCCGAACCTTCTTCACACTCAGCGATCTTGCATTCTGCGTTCGATTATGGTACCATTTGTTTCCTTCCATTCGGGACAATCGGTGAGAGCGGTCCTTCTGCAGCGCAGCCACCTCCCATTTCTATCCCGTACAATCCCCTCGACCAGAGGCTTCCGTGCATCCCGTTTCCCCGTGGAGGTACACTGGCCCGCCCTTCCGGCGACGCTACCTGGCTCTTGCAGCGGTGCTGCTGGTCGGCTGCACGGATAAGGCGGCATCCCCAGTTGCTCCGCCCGCCGGACCGGAGCTCGATGCCACGCCTGTGGTGGATAGCCCCGGTCCCGACCTGGTGATCCATCCGCGCTTCGAGATCGACCTGGATGTGGAAGGCACACTCAGGCCTGGACATCCGATCCACTTCACGGTGCGCGGCAGCGCTCGCTTCGCAACGCGCGAGGGCGAGGTACGGCTGATCCTGCCGGAGGTGGCCGCCGCCGAGCGGAGCGGCTGGGAGGTGGTGGAGATTCCGGCCGGCGAGGAGTCACCCGCGCACTTCGGGATGCGCAAGAGCTTCGCGGTGGGGGAGACGTTCCGTGAGCGCGCCACGATCATCATTCCGGAGCCGGGCTACTACAGTGTCATGGCAGTGGCGACCCAGCGCTCCGACGATCGGGCCACGGACGGCGGCCAGGTGGTAGGCACCGGGGCCGGACGCGAGCTCTGGTTGTGGATCGACGAGCACGGCGGGCGGGTGACCGAGCGGTTCGACCCCACGCTGTTTCCAGGGGGAACGCGCCGGGTGCGGGGGCCGCTGGGCTCGGAGCGGAAGCCGCCGCGCATTCGCCACCGCGGTACCGTCGTCACCTGCAGCATCTGGTCTGGCGACACCACGCAGGTGGTCATGACACTGTGTCCGAGCACCGACAGCGTGACGCTCTCTCCACCGCCGCCTCCGCCACCGGATGGCAACGCCACGGCGGCGGTCACGGTCACGTACAACGATCAAGGGACCGGGATCGTGCGGCCCCTTGCCGAGGCGTGGGTGGCGTGGAAGGTGTTCGACACGGCGACCAGCAGCGAGGTCGGGCGTGGCGGCGGGTACACGAACGCGAGCGGAGTGAGCCCGACCATCGATTGCCTTGGGCCCAGCAGCGGGCGCCGGTTGGAGTTGACGGTGCACACCGAGAACCGGAAGGCGGAGGTCAAGAGCTACATTACGTCGAACCCCGATCGGACCACGGCCGGACAATATTTCGGAGCCTGCGGAGGCAGCATCGCCGTGACCGCGGACAACCAGCAGAGTCACCTGTTCACGAACCTGAACAAGACCTGGGGCGGGCACCGGAGCCGGTTCGGGTCCGATCCGCCCGCGATCATCCGGGCCGGGCTGTACCCCGTCAGCTCGTACGGGACCCGCTACGACTACATTCAAGGGGAACTGCACATCGAACCGGCCTGGGATCACATCTGGGGTGAAATGGGTGTGCTGGTCGCGGCGCACGAGTACGGGCACCTCTGGCAGGATCGCTACCTGTATCAATCCCCCGCGCGGGACGGTCTGATGCGGTACTACAGAGACTCCTGTCCGAGGGAACATTTTCCGGGGAACAAGACCAACTTCGGCTGCGCGCTCGGGGAGGCTTTCGCGGACTGGTACGCGGTGCTGGTTCGGGAGGGCGATCTGCCGAACTGGAAGAGAGATCTGGAAGAGAACCGCCATTACCTGAACTGCGCCGGCCCCCTCTGCACCGACGACGGTTCGGTCGTGCAGGGCGCAATTCATGCGTTCCTGTGGGACATCACCGATCCCACGGGGGAGACGAACGACAACGTCCAGAAAGCACCCTCGGACGTGACGATTGCGATCAAGACCTGCGAGGTCTCGTTGCAGGTCGGCGGAAGCTTTTCTCCGTATACCGGGATCGATCACCTGATCTGGTGCATGGAGGACCGTTTCCCGTACCAGGTGCGAATGATCACTTCGGCGGGCGAGAGGCTGATGACGTTCTTCGACACCCGGCCGCAGAGCTCGTGGGCGCAGGACGCTCGAGGTTTCACCGTGGACCCGTTCAGCGACAACTTCCGTCGGCTGTGGCTGTTCAACCTCTACCGGAAGCGGGACGGCGTGGGGGGAGTTCCGACTTTCCGGAATCTCCAGCCCGAGGAGGATCCCGCCATACCGCCGGATGAGCCGACCGATCCAACCTGCGGGACGCAGATCACCTGCTGAGGTGCCCGCCCGGATGCAAGCAGCGAAATGGCTCCTGGGAGCGGTGTCGCTCGGCACCGCTGCAGCCTGCGCCGGCCCGCGAGTGGACCGTTCGCCCTCGCCGCGAGGCGAGGCCGTCCAGGACACCGCGTGGCCGGTGCCGCCGCTAGGGGTGGGCGCCTCCGGGTACGCGCTCCTGCGCGGTACCGCCTCCTGGGCCGACGGCGTGCCGGTGCGGGGTGGCGAAGTGGTGGCCGAGTGCCCGCCCGGATACATGGTGAACCACACCCGGACGGACAGCGCCGGAGGGTACCGGCTCCGCTTTGCGCTCTCGGGCTACTACATCCTCCCCGAGGACGGCGTGGTGCCTTGCGTGGTACGCCTGGCGTGGCGCCTCCATCCCAGCGTACCGGCACACGCGATCCCTGCGCGGTTCGCCCGGAACATCTCCGAGGTGGTCGCCACCGACGTGCCTCCGCTGGTGGAGCGCTACACCGCCGCGCAGGCGGGCCAGCCCGGCGGCGGAAGGCTGCTGCCTGTGGAGTTCGCGGCCGTCCCGCTGTACGGTGACCAGCCCACTCCGGACACGTCGCTGCGGGCGTTCGCGGGACCAGGCGAAATCCGCGTCACCGGAGTCCTGCCGGCACCGGAGAGCCCCGGTGTGTATGCCTGGGTCGGTCGGGCGGAACTCCGCGGGTCCGGAGACGTCGTGCTGTACCTTCTCGCCGAAGCCGCGTCCCGCGGCAGCACCGTCCTCCTTCCACACCGCTTCGAGGCCGTGATCCGCGACGTTCCCGCGGGACGGTACGCCGTGGGGGTCCACGTGCTCCGGGCCGACGAGCCGTGGCCCGACCGGCGGCCGGCACATCCCGCGCGGACGCTCGACGGCGTGCTTGTCCCCGGCGGCTAATCTGCCGGGGACTCCCGCGCTGGAAGGATCGTCGTCGGGGCGCCGCCCGGGTGTCGCGCCCGAACGTGTGCGGCTACTCCTCGGCCGGCTGGCCCAGCGGGATCTCCGCGCGCACCCGGGTGCCGGTGCCGGGGGTGCTCTCCACGCGCACGCGGCCGCCCAGGTAGGCGGCGCGCTCGTTCATTCCGAAGAGGCCCAGGCCCCCGCCGTCGGTCGACATCACGTTCTCGGGGTCGAAGCCGCGGCCGTCGTCGTCCACCGTCACCACCAGGCGCTCCGGCTCGCGCGTGATGCGCACGGCCGCGCGGGTGGCGCGGGCGTGGCGCACCACGTTGCTGAGCGCCTCCTGCACGATGCGGTAGGTGGCCAGCTCGGCCTCGGGGCGCAGGCCGCTGTCCACCTCGCCGTCGGCGTGCACGGTGATGTGCAGGCCGGAGATCTCCCGCAGGGTGCGCGCGTGCCCCTCGATGGCGGGCACCAGCCCCAGCTCGTCGAGCGCGGGCGGGCGCAGCCCCCGCGCGAAGCGGCGGATCCCCTCCAGCGCGCCGCCCACCTCGGCGCGCATCTCGTCCAGCAGCGCGCCCACCGCCTCGGGGTCCTTCGCCGCGCGCACCACGCGGATGCGGATCAGCAGCGCGGCCAGCATCTGCGCCGTCTCGTCGTGCAGCTCGCGGGCGATGCGCTTGCGCTCCTCCTCGGCCGCGCCCAGCGCGCGCGCCGCCACGTCGCGCAGCCGCTCGCGGTAGCGGGCCACGGCGTCCAGCATGCCGTTGAAGGTGCGCGTGAGCCGGAGCAGCTCGCGGTCGGCCACGGCACTCTCGGGGGCGCGGCAGTCCAGCTCGCCCTTCTGCACCCGCGCGGCGGTGCCCTCCAGCGTGTCGAGCGGCCGGAGCGCCAGCCGCAGGATCAGCGCGTTCACCGCCAGGGTCACCGCGATCCCCGCCAGCGCCAGCGCGCCCACCAGGTCCAGCGTGGAGCGGTCGGGCGAGCGGCGCACGTACGCCGCCGTCACGGTGCTGCCGAAGATGGTCCCCACCAGCACCAGCACCGCGTTGGCGATCAGGATCTTGTAGAAGAGCGGCACGCGCAGCGCCGCCCGCACCAGCCGCGGCAGGCGCTTCGGCGGCCCGCCGGGCGGAGAGGGTTCGGCGTCGTGCTCGGGGTCCGTGGCCATGCGCGCCGGCGTCGGGAGGGAGGAGGGGACGGCGGGGAAGATACGCGCGCGGGGAGAGGGAGGACAACGAACCGGGAGGCGGTCCCGCCCGTCCGACAGCGGGTCGCGGCAGGATGATTGCCTGTAGGGAGCCGCGACGCCACCTTGCAGGCGGAAGCGGACCTCGCGGCTGAAGCCCGGCACACCGGCCGATGACCGAGCAGGCGCCACCCCGAAGCTGGAGCCTTCCGCGCTGGCGGCGCCCGGCGCCGTCCCCCGGCGCGTGCGCCAACTGCGGCACGCCGGTGAGCGACCACTACTGCCCGCACTGCGGCCAGCGCAACGCGCCGCGGGTGGTGTCGCTCCGGCGCCTGCTGGCCGAGGCGGTCGAGGACCAGTTCTCGCTCAACGCCGCGCTCCCCCGCACCCTCCGCGCGCTCTTCCTCCGCCCAGGGCATCTCACCCGCGAGTACGTGACCGGGCGCATCGCGCGCTACATCCCGCCCTTCCGCCTCTACCTGATCGCCAGCCTCCTCTTCTTCATCGGCCTCTCGTTCGTGACCGACCCGGACGCGATGATCCGGGAGATGGAGACGAGGGTGCCGGCGGACTCGCTGCGCGTCCTGCAGACCGACCCGTCGGCGCCGCCCAGGTACGAGAACGTGAACTTCAGCTTCGACACCGTGAAGGCCAACCGGCTGTGGAAGCCGCTGGCGAGGCGCCTCCAGCAGCAGGCGGACCGGATCAACTCGCTCACCCCGCGCGAGTCGATCCGGCTGCTGTCGTCCGGCATGCTGCGGACGGCGCCCAAGGTGGTGTTCGCGCTGCTCCCCGTCTTCGCGGCGATGCTCTGGCTGCTGTACGCGCGCAGGCGGCGGATGTACGTGGAGCACTTCGTCTTCTCGCTGCACGTGCACGCCTTCGCCTTCCTGCTCTTCGCGGCGGCGCTCCTCCTCAGGAGCAGGGTGCTGGGCGGCCTCTTCTTCGCCTGGGTCTTGGTCTACCTGTTCCTGGCGATGAAGAAGAACTACGGCCAGGGCTACCTCCTGACCGGCCTGAAGTACCTGGCGCTCCTCTCCGTCTACTTCTTCGTGGTGATCTTCGGGGTCGCGGCCACCCTGCTCCTCACGGTGCTGACCGTCTAGCCCGCGCCGACCACCGGCCGCGGCTCCTTGTTCGCGAGCAGCGCCACGATCCGCTCCAGCCAGCGCCGGTCCACCTCGTCGAACGCCGCCGGGAGGGTGCTGTCCACGTCCAGCACGGCCACGAGCTCGCCGGCCGCGTCGAAGACGGGGACGACGATCTCCGACGCCGACGCCGCGTCGCAGGCGATGTGGCCGGGGAAGGCGGCGACGTCGTCGACCACCACCGTCTCGCGCCGGGTGGCCGCCGCGCCGCAGACGCCGCGCGAGAAGTCGATGTCCAGGCACCCCATCGTCCCCTGGTACGGCCCCACCAGCAGGCGCGTGGGTCCCACGCGGCGGTAGAACCCGGTCCAGAAGTAGTACGGGAAGGCGTTGTGGAGGAGGCACGCCACCGTCGCCATGGCCGCCAGCAGGTCCGGCTCTCCGGCCAGGCACGCCTCCACCTGCGCCGCGACCTCGCCGTAGCGCTCCTCCTTGGCGGCCGCGTCCATGCGCAGCTCGCCGGTCTTGTCGGCGACGAACGTGTATTCGGCCATCGTTCAGTGCGTTAGTGCGTTAGTGCGTTAGTGCGTTAGTGCGTTAGTGCGTTAGTGCGTTAGTGCGTTAGTGCGTTAGTGCGTTAGTGCGTTGTCCGCCGCCGGGCTTCGGCGCGGGACTCCAATCTAACGCGCCGCGCCAGGGTTTTGGTCTGGTCCGGGCGGCTCAAGCCGCGGCAACAACAGCAGGAAGCCTCGCAAACCGCGCGAGGCTGCGGGGGCGAGGTCCCGCGCGTTTCGGCGAGGATCGGTGTGGAGCCGGGCACGGGCGAGGCAGGGCCTCGCCCCAACAGAACGGTACGAAGCGCGGCGAACCAGGCTCGGTCCGCCGCGCTGTTGTCTTGCCGTTGAAGCCTCGCGGGGTTTGCGAGGCTTGCTGCCTTTGTTGCCGCGGCTTCAGCCGCCCGCGACACCTGGGCACTGGGCACTGGGCACTTCCCTCACGGCGTCAGCACCACCTTCACGCACTCGTCCTGCTTCTCCTTGAAGATCTTGTAGCCGTGCGGCGCGTCGTCCAGGCCCATCGAGTGGGTGATCACGAGGGAGGGGTCGATGTCGCCCTGCTCCACGTGCTCCAGCAGCCGGCGCAGGTAACGGTGCACGTGCGTCTGGCCCATGCGGAAGGTGAGCCCCTTCGCGAACGCGGCGCCGAAGTTCACCTTGTCGAGCAGGCCGCCGTAGACGCCCGGGATCGACACCGTCCCGCCCTTGCGGCACGCCTGGATCGCCTGGCGCAGCGCGATCGGGCGGTCGGTCTCCAGGCGCAGCGCCTGCCTGGCCCGGTCGTACCACCACTCCAGCCCCTTCCCGTGCGCCTCCATCCCCACCGCGTCGATGCACGCGTCGGGGCCGCGCCCGCCGGTGAGGTCGCGCACGGCGTCGGTCACGTCGAGCAGCCCGCCCACCTCCTCGTAGTTCAGCACCTCGGCGCCGCCCGCCTGCGCCATCCTCAGCCGCGCCTCCTCGCGGTCGATGGCGATCACCCGCCCCGCGCCCAGCAGGAAGGCGCTGCGGATGGCGAACTGCCCCACCGGCCCGCACCCCCACACCGCGATCGTGTCGCCCTCGCGGATCCCGCAGTTCTCGGCCGCCATGTAGCCGGTGGGGAAGATGTCGGTGAGGAAGATCACCTTCTCGTCGGGCAGGTGCTCGGGAATGACGAGCGGCCCCACGTCGGCGAAGGGGACGCGCGCGTACTCGGCCTGGCCGCCCGCGTAGCCGCCGTACAGGTGCGAGTAGCCGAAGAGCCCGGCGCCCGCGTAGCCGTACATCTTCTCCAGCGCCGCCGCGTTCGGGTTGGAGTTGTCGCAGAGCGACCAGAGGTCCTGCTCGCAGAACCAGCAGCGCCCGCAGGCGATGTTGAAGGGGACCACCACCCGGTCGCCGACGGAGACGTTCTTCACCTCCGAGCCCACCTCCATCACCTCGCCCATGAACTCGTGGCCGAGGATGTCGCCGTCGCGCATGGAGGGGACGTAGCCGTCCACCAGGTGCAGGTCCGAGCCGCAGATGCAGGTGGTGGTGACGCGGACGACGGCGTCGCGCGGGTTCAGGATCTCGGGGTCGGGGACGTCGTCGACGCGCACGTCGTCGACCCCGTGCCAGCAGACCGCCTTCATCCTCCCCTCCTCCTCCCCCGCGCGGAGCGCCCCCGCGGCCCGGCCGGCCACCCGTCGTCCGCCTCGTCCGGCTCGCCGTCTTCCTCCAGTTCCCGCGCGGCGCTGGCCCACCCGGCGGAGAGCAGCGCCTCGGCCGCGGCGTCCAGCAGGTACACGGGGGGGATGCGCCGCCGGGCCACGTACCACACGTCGATCCCGGCCAGCACCGCCGCGCTCCCCGCGCCCAGCCAGGCGATCTCGGGCGTCACCCGCCGCCGCGCCCCGGCCGCCGCCAGCACCCCGCCGATCACCCCCACCAGCCCGCCCACGGTCTTCACCAGCCACCCCTCGGCCTTGGGACCGGTGACGGCCTCGAACGACTCGAGCGAGAGGTAGGGCCAGACGCCGGTGGCCGCGTAGTAGCCGCCCTGGAGGAGGGCCACCGTCTCGGCGCGCGAGAAGTCGCGGCGCGGCGCTTCGCCCAGGGGCCCGGGCGGGGGGCCGCGGCGGACGACGCGCAGGTGCCGGTCACCGCCCGGCATCGTCCTCCCACTCCTCGCGCGCCGAGGGCTGGCCGCTGGTGGTGGCGATCTCGCCCGCCTCCATCAGCGCGCGGAAGCGCCGCAGGTCGCCGCGCACCATCTCGGCCGGCGCCTGGTGGAAGACGCGGGCGACCGCCTGGCCCACCACGCCGGCGGGGGGATCGAACTCCA
The DNA here is from genome assembly GCA_036389795.1 of Longimicrobium sp. NCBI lineage: Bacteria > Pseudomonadati > Gemmatimonadota > Longimicrobiia > Longimicrobiales > Longimicrobiaceae > Longimicrobium > Longimicrobium sp. The sequence continues at coordinate 1,151 of DASVWD010000057.1, read as the reverse complement.
CGAAGTGGCGCACCTCGGTCCGCCCGTCGCCGGCGGGGAGGAACTGCACCCAGCCGCGGTTGGGCAGATCCGAGCCGGGGAGCGACTCCCAGGCGATCAGCTCGCCCGGGCGGTCTTCGGTGACCTCGCTCTCCCACTCCCACGAGCGCCCCATCGGCCCCGTGGCGGTCCAGCGCGAGCGCGCCTCGCCCAGGACCTCCACGCGGGAGATGCGGTCCATGTAGCGGGGGGCGTTGCGGAAGTCTCGCCAGAAGGCGTAGAGCTCGTCGGCCGGGCGGTTGACGGTGACGGAGGCCGTCACGCTCACGGCCGCCTCCTCGTCTTCCGCGAGCCGGCCGCGCAGCCCCTCGCCCGCGGTGTCCATCCCGAGCGCGCCGTAGAGGAACGAGTGCCCGGTGAGGCCGCGGTGCACGAGCGCCGCCCCCGCGAGCCCCAGCAGCGCGCCGCCCAGGCCGCGCCGCCGGGCGCCGAACCCCGCCAGCGCGGCCCCGCCCAGCACCGAGGCGATGCGCTCGCTCCTCCCCACGTTCACCTCGCCGCCGCCGCCCAGCGTGGCCTGCAGCCGATGCGCGATCTCCGCCACGTTCCGAACCTCGCGTCTGACGGTTTGATGGTCTCGCGACGGGTTGCGCGCGGGTGCAAGAGGTGGGCCCGGGTGGGGTGGCGAAGTGCGAAGTCCGAAGTGCGAAGTGCGAAGTGCGGGAGGTCTGGTGTGCTTCGGCGGGATCGTCGCGGCGGCGGGGGCCCTCACCCGGCGCCGCTACCGCGTCGCCACCCTCTCCCAACTTCGGGAGAGGGTACTCTGCGGCTCGGTGCGGGAACGCGCCCCGTAGGGGCGAGGCCTGCCTCGCCCGGCGGGACCGTCGGAATGAGGGGGAGATCGGGATTCGCGCGGAACGCTGCGTGGGAGTCCGCGCAGGCGGACTTTGCGCTGTCGTAGCCCCGGGTTTATGCTGATTGACGATCTGCTTCGGTATTCGCGATCGAAGTTCCCGTAGGGGCGAGGCAGGCCTCGCCCGGATGGCCGAAGGCCATCACGCGGCGACATGCCCGGCCCGCTTCGACGAGCTTTGGTGTTGCGAGAGGCAGCGGGCGAGGCAGGCCTCGCCCCTACGAGCCCGATTACCGGATCAGATTCTCAATCGGCATCA